>NZ_RAWP01000067.1:0-54531 GCF_003668935.1 Corallococcus sp. AB032C
CCCCTGCCTCGTACCCCAACGCCGTCCCCGTCCAGGCCGTGCCCCGCCCGGTGCCCAAGCCCCAGGCGGAGCGCCCTCCGCCGGAGTCGGAAGCGCTCTATGTGGCCGCAATCCTTCGGGATTCCCGGCTGCTCGCCCGGGACACCTTCCGCGTGTGTGATGAGCTGTCCCACATGGGACTGCGGATGGTGCTGGCCCAGACAACGTCCGGGCAGGGGCTGGAGGAGGCGCTCTTCGAGGCGTCGGAGGTCGTCAAGCGGACGCTCCTGGAGGCCGGCCGCCGGCTCTCTCCCGCGGGAATGGAGCTCGAAACGGAGTTCATCCTCGCGTGCCGCGACATCATGAAGAAGCGCATTGACGAGCGGCTCGTTTATATAAAGCGAGCGACGGAACAGACGCAGGGGGCTTTTGATTTGACAGAGGAGACGCGGTTGCTCCTGTCAGAGCGCAAGGAGCTGCTGGCGCTCCGCAAGCGCGTCCTGGATGAGCTGACCCCCGCTTCCTCGGCAACGGGAACAAAGGGACCAATGCAACCGGTTTGAGTTCGCGTTTGTAAGAAAGCTCGACTTTGCGGTAGATCGGCCGGCTCGCCCAGGCCAAAGCACCTGATTTTCTTAAGGAGAAGTACCCGAATGCCGACGCAGAAGCCCCCCAAGGCATCCGTGAAGCCCACCAAGAAGAAGGTGGACCCGGTGATCCGCAAGAAGAAGGCCCCGGACAGCCCTGCGGCGAAGGTCACGAAGGCAGCGGAGCCCGAGGAGAAGGAGCTGCTGGCGAAGGACGCCCCCGCCGAGGCGCCCGAGAAGATCAAGAAGAAGAAGGGCGTCGCCGCCATGGCCGACGACGTGGACCCCGAGGAGGCCGCGGAGGAAGCCGCCGCCGCCGTCCAGGTGGACCCGGACGCCGTGGAAGACGACGTGGAGGAGGATCCCGTCGCCGAGCGCAAGGAGGTCAAGGACCTGCTGGCCGCGGGCCGCGAGAAGGGCTTCCTCACCTATGACGAGGTGAACGACGCCCTCCCCGCCGACATCGTGTCGTCCGATCAGATCGACGACGTGATGAGCATGTTCGGCGACAACGACATCGAGATCGTGGACGCGCAGAAGGCCGCGCAGTCCAACGAGATCAAGCCCACGGTCGCCGTCGAGGAAGAGAAGGAAGACCAGGACGAGGACGAGAAGGACGAGGACGACGAGCCGGGTGGCAAGTCCAACGATCCCGTCCGCCTCTACCTGCGCAAGATGGGCAGCGTCAGCCTCCTCACCCGCGAGGGCGAGGTGGAGATCGCCAAGCGCATCGAAGAGGGCGAGAAGGAAGTCCTGCGCGCGCTGCTCGCCTGCCGCGTCGCGGTGGCGGACATCCTGGACATCAGCAACCGCCTGAAGACAGGCAAGCTGCGCGTGCGCGACGTCATCAAGGACGCGCCCGAAGAGGCCCAGTCGGAGAACGCGGAAGAGCCCGCCGAGGAAGCAGCCGAGGGCGAGGCCCCCGCGCAGCTGGCGCAGAGCGAGCTCAACAAGATCGAGCAGATCTCCAAGCAGATTGAGCGCTTCCGCAAGTTCGCCAAGGACTGCGAGGTCCTGGAGGAGGAGCTCTCCGGGAAGAAGAAGCTCACGGAGGTTCGCAAGAAGGAGCTGAAGCAGGAGGTGAAGGACCTTCGGACCAAGATGATGGAGGTCCTGGAGGAGATGCGGCTGAACAAGAAGCAGGTGGACCGCATCGTCGTGAACCTCAAGGGCCTCATCGAGCGCGTGGAGAAGGCGGAGGAGGAGCTCGGGGACCTGGAGCGCCGCTACGGCGTGGTGATGAAGGACCTGCGCCCGCAGCTCAAGGAGTCGCGCGAGAACCCGAACATCGCCAAGAAGCTCCAGAAGCAGCTCAACTTCACGCCTGAGCAGCTGGAGGTCCTGGACCGCGACGTGCGCACGGCGGTGCGGAAGATCAAGCGCGTGGAGGAGGAAGCCAACCTCCCCGTGGACGCGCTCCGCCGCAACTACGACGCCATCCGCCTGGGCGAGAAGCGCGCCGAGCGCGCCAAGAGCGAGCTGGTGGAGGCGAACCTGCGCCTCGTGGTCTCCATCGCGAAGAAGTACACGAACCGCGGCCTGCAGTTCCTGGACCTCATCCAGGAGGGCAACATCGGCCTGATGAAGGCGGTGGACAAGTTCGAGTACAAGCGCGGCTACAAGTTCTCGACGTACGCCACCTGGTGGATCCGTCAGGCCATCACCCGCGCCATCGCGGACCAGGCCCGCACCATCCGCATCCCGGTGCACATGATCGAGACCATCAACAAGCTCATCCGCACGAGCCGCTACCTCGTGCAGGAGATTGGCCGCGAGCCGACGCCGGAAGAGATCGCGGAGAAGATGGAGCTGCCGCTCGACAAGGTGCGCAAGGTCCTGAAGATCGCCAAGGAGCCCATCTCCCTGGAGACGCCCATTGGCGAGGAAGAGGACAGCCACCTGGGCGACTTCATCGAGGACAAGAGCCTGGTGTCGCCCGCGGACGCGGTCATCAACATGAACCTGGCCGAGCAGACCCGGAAGGTGCTGGCCACGCTCACGCCGCGCGAGGAGAAGGTCCTGCGCATGCGCTTCGGCATTGGCGAGAAGAGCGACCACACGCTGGAAGAGGTGGGCCAGGACTTCGAGGTGACGCGCGAGCGCATCCGCCAGATTGAAGCCAAGGCGCTGCGCAAGCTGCGCCACCCCAGCCGCTCCAAGCGCCTGCGCTCCTTCGTGGAGAGCTGAACCGCTGAAGTAGACTGTTGAGCCCGGAGGCCTCCGTTCCTTGAGTGGACGGGGGCCTTCGTCGTTTTGTCCCGTGTGAGGTGCGCCATGGCCGCGAAGAAGCCCGCCGGAGAGCCCCTGCCCTTCTCCGACAGCGTGATGAAGCAGGTGCGCTCCATTCCCCGGGGCGAGGTGCGCTCGTACGCGCAGGTGGCCATCTACGCGGGCAGGCCGGGCGCGGCGCGGGGCGTGGGGCGGGAGTTGAAGCACCTGCCGGGGCAGGCCACGCAGGTGCCCTGGTGGCGGGTCGTCCGCTCTGACGGGACGCTGGCGCCCCCGGTAGCCCACGAGCAGGCGAAGCGGCTGAGAGCGGAGGGCGTCACCGTGGACGAACGGGGGCAGGTGTTCCGCGTGGTGGTGAAGAAGGACGGCAAGGCCTGACACGCGGCGGCGCTTGCCAGGCGCGCGCGGGCGGAGAGATAGTCAGCGCGCGTCTGGCGTCAGAGACATGAGGGCCCTTAGCTCAGCGGTTAGAGCTGTCGGCTCATAACCGATTGGTCCCTGGTTCGAATCCAGGAGGGCCCACTCCCCTCATCTCACAACAAGTGGCTGGCCATTTGAACGAGCCAGCGACTCCCAATGCCTTACTTCTCGCTTCCGGCGGAGCCACCCTTCGCGGGGTCCTCCTCCTCGTAGGAAGGAAGGAACCCCCGCTCTTGTGCCACGGCTCGGATGCCGGGCGGCAGGGCTTCCCCCAAGAGGACGTTCGCGTGCACCGCACCGTCCGCGAATCCATACAGGTGTCCCACTTCCTCCAGGGTGCGAGTCCGGACGAAGTCCTCCCAGACCGCAGGGTCATCCTTCGAGCCTGCGCTGCCCGCGCCAGCACTCCCATGGATCGCGGCGGCGCCAGCGCTTCCCGCCGACGCGCCGGAGGTACTCGTCGCCACGGCCCCCCGCCACGGACCGCCGTTGAAGCCAGGAGTGCTGGCGGCTGACCCTGCGCTTCCGCCAGCGCGCGGCGTCCCGGACGCGGGTTCGAAGAAGAACCCTTCGAGCCCGTACCGCGAGACCCGCTCCAGGATGGGGTCCGCGAGCCTTTGGGAGGCTGCTCCCGGAACCTTCAGGGCGCCGTTCCAGAACGGGTTGTGACTCGACTGGGCGATGCCCAGCTGGTGGAACCACTCCATCGCGTGGAACATCGCCGCGCGCTTGGGATCGTCATACGCGCGCTGCTTCACGTTGCTGTTGTAGACAAGCTCGGGGCCGAGCATGGCGTCGAAGTTCGCCCGGGGAAGGGCCTCCTTGGAGCGCGCCTCCCTGGCATCCATGCCGTGAGCGGGGGGCTCGATGACGACCGAGCACATCCGGACCTCCTTGCGCGTCCCTGGCGCCGTCACGCCGGCGAAGCTCACCTCCGAGATGGCGCACCGCCCACAGGTCTCCTTTCCCCAGTGGCCCGACTCGTCGCTCGGGACCAGCTGCTTCGAGCCCTCGAATGGCACCGACAGCTCCATGTCCGCCATCCGGTAGAAGAGCTGAGCCGCCGCCATGATGGCCGCCGGCTCGGCGCACTGAATCGAGTTCCACTGCTGGATGGAGGCGATGGATGACTCCAGCGCATCCCGGACCCACACCCCCTTCATGAACTGCATGGAGCTCAGCATCGCCTGCTTCGCGGGAAGCTTGAACCCGAGCGCTCTGCGGGCCTCGTAGAACCCGCGCAGCGCGAAGAAGCGCCCCACCAGCCGCAGCCCCGCCGCCCCCATCGCATTGCGGCCCTGCTCGTCCGCCGTCAACTCCGGCACGCCCAGCTTCCGCAGGTAGTCGTCCGCGCGGAACCCATGACTGCCTCCGCCGGAGATGCCGAAGAAGGGCACGTGGATCGTGTGTCGGCCATCCTTCGTCGGCTCCTCGGCGAACATGATGCAGAAGCACCCAAGGTCTCTCTGCACCAGCCGGCCTTCGGAAGCAGCGAGGAAGCGGTATTTGCGCACCAACGCGTTCGCGTGTTGGACCAGCGCGGCGAAGCGGGCCTGCTTGCTCAGCTGTCCTTCCAGCACACAGTAATCCCGAGAGGGGAAGACGCCCCCCATGGGAAGCGGCAAGGGAAGCAGCAGGAAGCCCGCGAGCTCCAGCTTCGCCCTCATCGCCGCGAGAGGAAGGTCTGGCAAGGGAGGGTAAGCCACCCGCGTCTCGGCCTCCGCGATTCGCTCCTCGAATCGCGTGCGCAGAGCCGCCAGTTCGCGGCGCGCAGCCTCCTTCTGCTTCTCCACGCCCAGCGCCTTGGCCTCCACCTTTTCACGGCTGGCCTGACTCCACTCCTGGAGGATGTCTCGCTTTCGCCGCTCCAGGGCGCCCATTCGCGTCTGGTGCTGACGCTGGGCTTGGGTCCACTCCCGCGCCAGTGCATCACGCTCCTTCCTGGCCTGCTCCCTCCCCTCATCCACGTAGCGCGCCATGTCGACGGGCTTCCCGACCTTGCCCATCAGCCACTGCTCCGCGAACCGCCGGCCAGGGGCGCTGGGAGCGGAGTCCGCGTGTGCGATTCGCGCCTCGAGCGCGGCGCGACGCTTCTCGAACTCGCGGCGCGCCGCCTCCTTCTGCCTCTCCACGCTCAGCGCCTTGGCCTCCACTTTTTCACGGTTGGCCTGACTCCACTCCTGGAGGATGTCTCGCTTTTGCCGCTCCAGGGCTCCCATCCGAGCCTGATGCTGGCGCGCCAGTTCCCGCAACTCCGCCTGCGGCGTCTCGCGGGGCTCGGCCCACCGGGCACACTCGCGGGCCAGGCCGGTCCAGAAACCATCCACGTCCTCGATACGCTTCAGCTTGTACTCGAGCATCTCGATGGCATTGACCAACTCCACGTCCACCATGCTTCGCCAGACGGAGGGGGCGTCGCTGCGTCGCTCGGCGAGAGCGATGTCATCCCGAGCGCCTCTGGGGCCCCGGCTCGCCCAGAGCCGCGGCCGGGAGCCGCCCTCATACAGTTGCCGCTCCCGATCTCTTTCGAGCTTCACCAGTTGGAGAAGGTAGGCGACGTCCGCCTCGACGCCATGGTCCAGATACAGCGCGGCCTGAAGATCGCCGCGCTTCCGGACCCGCCGTGCATGCGCGAGGACATCGGTCAGCCGCTGCTGTCCCTTCAACATCGCGGAGGCAACCCTTTCGAGGGCCAGGGACAACTCCAGGATGAACTTGTCGATCTTCGAGTATTGCGCCTTCGTCGGACGCTGCCCTTCGCGGAAGAGCACCTTCCAATCCTGGATCAGCCCGCGCAGGCGCCCAGCTTGCGCTGCGATCCGTTCCTTCTCGTAGAGCAACTTCCGTGGCCCCTGGCTCTCGCTCAGTTCGTGTACCCACGCCAGTGCGTGAACCCACTGAGGGTTCACGTCCCACGTGGACGCGTCCCATGGCCGCGCCCCCCACTGCTCCATTTCTGTCATGCATCCCCCTCGAATCTCCGAACCGCGTCAGGAGCGCTGCCCCCCGTCTCCGACCGCGATGGCGATGCAGGGAGAAGCGGAAGCCCTCCACCTGCTCACCCGGGAACGCACAGGTCCGCCCGCCAACAATCAGCGACAGCCCGAATCGCTCCTCGTGGAGCACTGCCGCAAGCACTCTGCGCTTTTCATGCCACACGCTGACGCCTGGGAGACGAGCCGCGCGGCCTCGCTTGCGGGCCAACCGAACGCAGCCGCGTCTTGCCAGAACGCAATACACGACGCAGACCTTCACTCCTGGGAGCGGGGGCATCCTTGTGCTCGACGGAGGAGTCCGTAGAGCATGGACGTGACCATCCCCCCGGCTCTGGACAACCCGGTGTCAGGTTTGTGCGCGCAAGGGGGCCCTACAGACCGACGAGAAAGGGGGCGCAGAGAACCACGAGCCCGATGGTCCCCAGGATGATCAGGCCCACCCACAGGTTCTCCCCGGGCAGCACCACGTGCCGGGGCTGCTTCGGGTTGTAGAGCACCTGGACCATGTCTCCATACTTGAACTTGGAGGCATTGCCCGTACTGAGCCCGATCTCCAGGACCTCCCCTCCGTCCTCCGGGCGCGAACATGCAGAACAGCCCCGTGGAATCGGAGGTGGCGAGCGGTGCTCCCAGGGTAGACATCCACGAAAAGCAAGGAGATGGCACGGTCGTTGACCACTCACTGGAAGTCGAGGAGCAGCAGGCTCTTGAAGCAAGGAGCCACCGGGTCATCAA
Source organism: Corallococcus sp. AB032C (assembly GCF_003668935.1). Lineage (NCBI taxonomy): Bacteria > Pseudomonadati > Myxococcota > Myxococcia > Myxococcales > Myxococcaceae > Corallococcus > Corallococcus sp. AB032C. The sequence goes on from NZ_RAWP01000067.1 coordinate 6,947, forward strand.
GCCGGGATGGCGTGGAGCAGGACACGCGGCTCGTCGTGGCCCCCTCGCCCCAAGAAATAGAAGGGCGCGGTGGTCGGCAGGCCGCGGAACTCCGGGCTGTCAACCGCGCGAGCCAGGGCGCGCGAGGTCCACTCGAAGCTGCGCAGGAGGAACAGGCTCCGAAGCTCGTCGAAGCGCGCGTGGTCCTGGACCGCGGGGTCCTCCGCCGCGTCTCCCAGCAGTGGCAGCGGTGAGGGGTCGAAGCCCTCCAGCTCTCGGAAGAGCACGCGCTCGGGTCGGAACTCGCCATCCTGGAGCGTGTGCCCGGCGTAGCCAGCACCCCAGGCTTGCGTGGGCACCCAGGGCTCGACATCCGCGCCGATCCAGGAGAACTGGAGGACTGACAACCGGTCCGCCGCGCTCACCTTTCCGGCGTACATGGCGAAGGACTTCTCCAGCGCGCCCTTCAGCGCCAGGATTTCTGGCTCGGAATCCAATTGGCGGAACACCTCCAGAAGCGGTTCCAAGATGCCGTCTGAGGCCGCCTGGAGCGAGATGAGGTGTTGCCGGACCTGTTGAGCGAACGCGTCAGCGGGCATGGTGGGCACGGGGCGTGGAGCTTATGCGAAAAGGGAGCACGCGCCCGCCGGGGTCCGACAGCGGCTGCTCGAAGAATTCGCGCGGCGCTTCGGCCCCTGATCGATAAGTATTGCCAACAAAGCGATGTCATCAGCGGCATGGCCTTGCAGAAGTACCTCCTGCTGGGGCAGGCGGCGAACCAGGGCACCCGAGGGTTCCAGCAGGCCGCCGTGCTCACCGTGCCTCCCTATCTGCTGCGGCTCAACCAGCTCACCGAGGAGAGCGACCTGTAGTGCGGAGACGCTGTGTCACGTGGGAGCCCGGGTAGGATGCGCCGCCATGGACTTCCAGGCGCGACTCGAGGCGCTCACACACCAGCTCCGCCCCTGGTCTCCTCTCTGGTCCCGCTCCATCCTCCAGGGCTGGCCCGGGTCCGGCGCCGCCTTTCCCGAGGACTGGCTGGCCTACGCCCGGTCGCACGATGAAGCGGGCGAGCGACAGCTGGACCAGGGAGTGCTCGTGGGCGCACCGCCTCCCTCACTGGCCGCGCTGGTGGGCGCCCTCCAGGAGCTGACGGCGCTGCCCTGGCACCAGGGCGCTCATCCGCTGACGAGTGCGCAGACGCAGGGGCTCAGCACCAAGAAGACCCACGAGCTCGAGCGGGTGCTCGCCCTGCTCACGCCCAGAACGCGCTTCATCCATCAGGCGGTCGATATCGGCGGCGGCATGGGACATCTCGCCCGTCTCTGTGCGCGGACGTTCGGGTGGACCTTCCACAGCATCGACAGGGACGCCGCGTTGCAGGACAAGGGCCGTCAGTGGCTGACGAGAACCCGCCCCCTGGGTGGCGACACCCTGCACTTCATCCAGGCCTCCGTCGAGGACGGGCACCAACCGGTGATTGATCCGCTCTTCTCCGGCCGGGACCGGGCCTCCATCGGTCTGCACACCTGCGGGCCGCTCGCTCTCACGCAGATCCGCAAGAGCCAGGGTGCGGGCTTCGTCCTGAACGTCGGCTGCTGCTACGACAAGCTGGAGGCCCCGCGGGATTACCCCGTCTCCCGCTTCGGGAGCGCGCATCCCCTGCCCTTCACCCCGCATGCCCTGGCGCTGACGACGCGGGGACGGCATCACAAGACCGAGGTGGAGTTCGCGCGGATGAAGCAGGTGTACGCGTGGCGCTTCGCGTTCGATCTCCTATCGAGGCGGCGCTTCCCCGAGCGCGGCTTCGTGCGGGCAGGAGACGCCCCCCGGACGCTCTATGACGGCCCCTTCGCCCTCTACGCGCGCGACCGCTTGGCGCGCCTGGGCCTGGAGCCCGGCATGACGGACGCCGAGCTGGATGCTTTCGAGGTGTCCGTTCGCGCCGAGACGCGAGACCTCCTGCTCTGCCATCTGCTGAGGGACCGCTTCGCGAGGGCATTGGAGGTCGTGCTCCTGCTCGACCGCGCGCTCCTCCTGGAGGAGCTGGGTTTCCAGGTCGAACTCCTCCAGCTCTTCGACCCGCGCCTGTCTCCGCGCAACCTCGCGCTCATCGCGTCGCGGAGCGATTGAGCGCCCCGGGCCTTGCTCATCTGCCCATGGGGCAAACAGGGAAGCGTGGGCTCAGCGCTTCTCCAGCAAGGGGCGCGGATCGAAGGTGACGCGAATGCGGGTGATGCGTCCGTTCTCGACATGGCTCCAGTTCGCCACCGGCACGGGCTCGTGCCCGGAGGGATGGATCTCGAACCAGGTCATCACGTCGTCGCCGTCCACGAAGCGGTGAAGCACGGTCACCTGGGGCGACACCTGCCACATGCCGTTGACGAGCCCCTTCACGCAGGCCTCCGCGCCCTCCGCCTTGCCGAGCGCGCCGACGAAGCTCACGTCGGGCGCGAGCGTGTCCCGCAGCATCGACTCATCCTTCGCGCTCCACGCATCGAAGTACGCCTGCACCACCTCCACGGGACGTTTCATGTTCGGCCTCCAGGTGCTCGACGGGGGAGTCCGTCGAGCATGGACGTGAGCATCGTCCCGGCTCCAGACAACCCTGTGTCAGGTTTGTTCGAGCAAGGACCTGCCTCACGCCCCCGGAGTTCCGCCCGGCAATCACCTGCCGTTCAGGGTCACGACCTCATCCAGGATGGTGGCCTTGTCCACCGCGGCTCCGGGTTCGTGGGCATCCGCAGCGTGCTGATGACCTGGTCCTCGTTCCGGCCGTAAAAGGCCACGCCCGCGGCGCCCTCGCCGAAGTCCACGATGGACCGCTGCTGCCAGCATTCAGCCTGGCCCACGGCCCCAACGACGCCGTCCTCCTCCAGACTGCCCAGGCCGGTGACCACCAGCCCCTCGTCCGCGTCCTCCAGCGACGCATTGCCCGTGGCGCAGTGGGTGATGCCCTCGAAGCGATTCACGCAGTCGTCCGTTGCCGCCGTAATGCCCTGCGACGTGGATCCAGGGGCTGCTTCCTTCGAGGGCTCCAGCTGACAGCCCGCGAACGCGCCCACCAGCGTGGCCGTCAGCAGCGGGCCCATGAACATTCTCCGTGCGCATCATTGACATCCATTTCTCCCTGGGACGCGGACAGCGGAGGCCAGCCACCAGCGATGGTTAGACCCATCTCTTCACACCCAGAAACTCCAGAAATGACAATGATTGCCGCTCGATGGGGAAGCGGTCCCCTGGACGCGCACGCCGTAAGCCCCCGTGGCGCTGAGGGCGACGGGAGCGGCTTGCGTTCCCTGGGCGGCGAGGGAGCCGTCGACGATGAGCTCACCCCTCACGGTGTCCACGCACGAGCGCAGGCCGCCGGATGACGCGACGGCAAGGGAGGCCCCTGGCGCCAGGGTGAGCGTGACACCGGGGCGGACGGTCAGGTCGCCCGCGAGCGTGTTCGCACCGGTGAGCGTCAAGCCGCAGACGAAAACAGCCTTTACAGCTCCGTCAGGCTTTCCCCGGAAGCATGACCATGGGTCATGTCCCTCCCATCTGTCGCCGCCAGATGTCTCGTGTTAGGCGTTGAATCAGGAGGGGAACCCCCAATGACAAACAGACGCACTGGTTGGCTGGCCCTTGGAATGGCCTGCCTGCTGCAAGCATGCACTCCGATGACGGCGGAGCCTTCAGACGACACGGCGGTCCGGGAACAATCCCAGGCGGCTTCCGCCATGACAGGCTCGCTGGCGAAGTCCCGGACCTCTACCCCGCTCACGCGCCTGCAGGATGGACGCGTGCTGGTGGCGGGTGGCAGCGAGCCCAGCGACATCTTCATTCCACAGGGTCAGCCGTTCCTCTCATCCTGTGAGCTGTACGATCCGGCGACGGGCACCTGGTCCTATACGGGCAGCTTGCAAGTCATGCGCGAAGGCGCCTCTGCCCAGCTCCTGGACGATGGCCGCGTGTTGGTGGCGGGTGGTTACTACAACACCAACGTCGCCAACTACCATGTCACCGCGGAGCTCTATGACCCCGCGGCCGGGAGCTGGTCGTACACGGGGAGCATGAGCCAGCCTCGTAACCGGGCCGCCACCGTGAAGCTCCTGGATGGGCGGGTGTTGTTGGCGGGCGGCACCACCCCCCAGTCCACCAATCCCCTTTCCGCGGAGTTCTATGACGCCACCACGGGCACCTGGACGGCCACGGGGCCCATGCTGGCGAGGATCGAGAAGTCCGAACTCCTTCCGGACGGCCGCGTCCTGGGGCTCGCCTCGGGGCAGATCGTGCAGATCTACACGCCGGCGACCAATGCATGGACGAGCCTGGGCGCGCTGCCCACGGGGCTGCTCCCCGAAATCGTGGTTTCGCTCGCGGATGGCCGGGTGCTCGTCGCGGGCGGGGGAAACGCGACGGTGCGGTATGCGTCGCTGTTCCACCCCACGACGAACACCTGGGCGGCCACTGGCGGACTGCTGGCGCAGATCATCAGCACGAGCGCCGTCCGCATGCCTGATGGCACCGTGCTGGCATTCGGGGGCCGCGACCCCAACAACTTCATCCCCCTGACCACCGTGCAGCGCTACACCCCGTCCACGGGGCTGTGGACCGCCGAGCCCTCCTTGGTCGGGGGGCGGATCGGCCCTAGAGCGGTGCTCCTGGCCAGTGGTGACATCCTCGTCGCCGGCGGCTCGAATGGCCAGACGCTGGGGAATCTCAAGACCTGCGAGCGCTATGTCTCCGCCACCTGTGTCCCTCTCTCATGCACGAGCCAGGGCGCCGCGTGCGGCACCCTCCCGGATGGCTGCGGCGGGACGGTGTCGTGTGGCACGTGTGGCTCCGGCCTGACGTGCTCGGCCGCCAACGCCTGCGTGAGCGACGCGACGCCGCCGACGGCCACCCTCACCGCCCCCACGGCGGGGACGCCCGTGTCCGGCACGGTGACGCTCCAGGCCACCACGTCCGACGACGTCGGCGTGACGCACGTGGAGTTCCTCGACGGGACGAAGCTCCTGGGCACGAGCAGCACCGCGCCCTATTCGCTGGACTGGAACACCGTGGGCGCTGGCGACGGCAACCACTTCCTGGTGGTCCGGGCCCATGACGCCACGGGCAACGTCGGCAGGAGCACGCCGGTCACCGTGCAGGTGCTCAACTCCCCCAACGCGAATGTGGCCGCCTACGACGCCACCTTCAGGACGCCCCGCTGCGCCACGGCGGGCGCCTCCTGCGACACCGGGAGCGTGGTGGATGGGCGCGGCAGCGTGGGCCCGGAGCTGAACGCTCCCAACACCCTGAATGGCGCCTGCCAGGACGGCAACAATGGGACGTACCACTCGGACGAATCCATTGACCGGCTGCGCATCGCGACGCTCGACGGTTCGCCCCTGGCGCCCGGCAAGGTCGTGAACATCCAGGTCACCGCCTATGTCACCATGCCGGCCAGCAATCGGATCGAGCTCTACAGCGCCACGAATCTGGCCAACCCGGTGTGGCAGTTGATCAACACCATCATGCCGCCCACCAATTTTTCACAGACGTTCACCCTGCGGTACTCCCTGCCCGCCGCGCCCATCCAGGCGATCCGCGCACGCATCAGCTACAACGGTCCGCTGACGTCCTGCGGTAGCGGCAGCTTTGACGACCACGACGACCTGGTCTTCGCGACGCAGTAGCCGCTCCCTCCCCGGCCCGCTTCCAGCAGCGGGCCGGGGACGAGGAGGGGCTGGTGCTTCGCTGACGTCATGGGCTTCTCCTTGAGCTGGGCCCGGGTTTCGCCGTGCCTTGGACAAGCTCAAGGGGCGTTCCACGGACATCGCACACTGGGAAGGACATACCGCATGCCCCGGCGCCGCCAGGAACAAGGATGGCCAGGCGAACATGACCATCAACCTCTCTGGCAGCAGGCAGGACGGCCGGCTGGAGGTGAAGGCCGTCCGCACCGACGACGTCTGGGGTTTCAGCCGGCTGCGCGTGGTGGCGGACAACGGCGAAGCGGTGGACGTCGGAGGGTACAGCCGGCACTGAGTGCACGAGATTGCCCAGCGCCGGGCCGGCTTCGACGTGGACGGCCCAGGTGCTCCACAATCGCTCGCACCCCTCTGGCCTCGTTTATGTACGCCGGCACTCTCAAGCCTGCCGCGACACTTCAGTGACTTGTTCTTGTGTCCTTCACGCCTTGAGGCATTTGCAGAAGCGGGCCATGTCGATGATGGCCCGCCGATGAGTGCCTTCGCTGACGAGTCCAGCATCGTCGTGACAGGTCACCTTGAAGAGAAGGGACTTGCCATCGATGCTGACCCACTCGACCGCTGCCGTGACGGTGCGTCCAGTCGGAGTGGGTGCCACATGGCTGATGTCTACGTGGGTGCCGACTGTTCGTTGTTCGGCGGTGAGGAGGCTGCGGAGCCCGAGCACGCAGGTGTGCTCGATGAAGCCGACGAGCATTGCGGTTGCGAGCACTGGAGGCATGTCCGAGAAGCCAGGCCAGTCCGGGTTGAAGCGAGGAACCGTGTGGCGGTCTTCTACGTGCAGTTGCTCGCTGTGTCGCAGGCCGACTTCCAGAGTTGCGTGACTCTCATGCATCAGACTTCTCCGAGGCGGATGTTGATGGGCCAGATGATGGTTCGGGGGCGGTTGGGATCACCCCATGAGGCCAGGAGGTCGCGCGAGAAGGCCGCGAGCATTTCCTCCTTGCCGGCAACGCGGGCACGTTGGGTGGCCGACCAGGTGGAGACGTATCCAAGGAAAGCGTGTGCATCCCATTCTCGTTGGAGATTCTGACGAGGGACCAGTAGCTCCCTAAAGGGGAAGGCCAACTCGGCGTAGCCACCGTCGACGAGCTTTCGCTCGGGAGGCCAATAGGGCCCGACCTCATCCTTGTAGAACGCGAGGAAGCGCTCATTCAGCCCGGCCTCGAGCTGGGCTACGCCATAGCTGATGAGGGAGAGCTTCGCGCCCGCCACACAGACGCGTCGGACCTCTTCGTAGAATCGAGGCAGGTCGAACCAGTGTGCTGCCTGGGCGGCAGTGACGAGGCTGATGCTGTGGTCCGCGACGTCGAGATTCTCGGCCGAAGCCGCGCGGTATTGGACACGCTCATGCGACACCGCGTGAGCGAGTTGGTCGGCGCTGGTGTCGAGGCCGACGACTGCATCGAAGTGGTTTCCGAGCTGGCAGCTGAACTGTCCGTTGCCGCAGCCGACATCGAGCGCCATTCGGGTGTCGGGCGAAACCTGAGCAAGGAGTCGGGCCAACGCATCAGGGTAGTTGGGGCGGTAGCGGGCATAGGCGCCGCCGCCTTGCTCGAACCAGTTGTGAACATCACCTGGCATGAGCGCCCGTCCTCTGTTTGCGCTCTCGCTTGGAGAGCGTCCGCAGCCGGTCGGCGAACCCGCGACGCTCCAATGCATCGGCCGCGTCCATCAACACGCGACGCAATGGGTGGCCAATCTCCTTCTCCAGCTCGTCCAATGCGGAGAAGATCAACTCCCACTGCGCCGAAACCTTGGCCAGGAGTGCCTCCCCACTGTCCGTGAGTCGGAGCTCGGACTTGCGCCCGTCGGACATCGGAGAGCGGGAGATGATGCCATCTGAAATCATCAGCCCCGCCGTTTGGCTGACGGCGCCCTGCGTGAGCCGAGTCAGCTCCGTAATCTCGGTGACGGTGACGGCGCCGGCGGCGATCGCTCGCAGCACCGGCGTGTAGCGAGCGCGATAGCTGACTCCGAGGTCGGCGTAACGCTCTTCCGAGCCACCATCGAGCAGCTCGGTGACGTAGCGGAGGAGCTCCCCCAAGCCTGGCGCGAGCGGGACCTTTGTTGTCGTCATTACATTAGCGCTAATGCACTTGGATACGTGATGCAAGCCCGGGGTCTTGCTCGCGCGGTGAACGGGTCACCTCAGCATCCTGACGCCGGCTCCAGGAGGTCTCCGCTCGCCCGCATGCCGCTCGCGCTGGCACGCGAGGGCCGCTGACTTGAACGTGTCCGTGTGCCCACGGCAGGACGGGCACACTCCTCGGTCCTTGCACGAGAGGGCGACGAGAGGCGCGTCCTTGCAATTCTCGCAGTGCACCCGCGCGAAGTCGCGCGGGCGGCTCGTCAGAGCAGCTTCGACATGATGTCGCGCTCGCGCTGATCGAGCTTGATGGAGTCGAGCGTCCAGTTGACGAGCTCGTCGGCGACCGAGGCGTCGTAACCGAAGGTGGTGGCGGCCTCCTTCACCGATGCGCGCTCCTCGGCCGCGAGCTCTCCGTCGGCACAGGCCACTTCGACGAGCATGCGCAGCAGGGAGGCGCGCAGTTCGCGGATTTCGATCTTGCTGACGATGTCGCTGAGCCGGCCGGGCTTCTGGAACTCCGCCTCGATGAGGGCGGCGACCTGCGGGTCGCGGGGCGACAGGCCGATGTTCAGCACCACCTCGTCGAGCTGCTGGCGCTCCTCCTCGGTGATGCGGCCGTCGCTCGCCGCCACGTTGGCCATGGCCTGGACGAACGCCAGCAACTGCTCCTGGGGGTACTCGCTCGACATGTCATCTCCTGGGTAGGCGGCATGCGGCTGGCTGAGGGCTCACCGCCAGCCACGGAGCCGGACTGCTCGTTCACGCAGGATAGTGGCGGCCCACGAGGAGCGAAAACGGTTTCAGCCGGACACCGGCCCCCGCACCCGAACGAGGAACACGGGTTGGGGACAATTCAGGATTGTCTCCACGAGGCGGTGACGCAGAAGGCCAAGCCCCCTCGCTTCTCGTCACTGAACCCGTGACAATCCGCGGCATGACCCTGCGACTCTCGATTCTCCCCCTGTTGATATTCTCCCTCGCGGTCGTACCTACCCTTTCAGCTTGTGGCTCCGATGACGGCGATACACCGCCGGATGCGGGCACCAGGCCCGACTCAGGCACCCCGCCCGACTCAGGCACCGAGCTGGATGCTGGCGCCGAGTTCGACGCGGGCACTGAGTCCGACGCGGGCACTGAAGTCGACGCGGGCACCGAGGCCGATGCGGGTACCGAAGTGGACGCGGGCACCGAGTCCGATGCGGGCACCGAAGTGGACGCGGGCACCGAGGTGGATGCGGGCACCGAGGTGGATGCGGGCACCGAGGTGGATGCGGGCACCGAGCCCGATGCGGGAACTACTCCCGATGCGGGCACCGAGCCCGATGCGGGCACTGAACCGGACGCGGGCACCACTCCTGACGCGGGCACCACCCCTGACGCAGGCACCACTCCCGACGCAGGCACCACTCCCGACGCGGGCACCACTCCCGACGCGGGCACCGACCCCTTCACCACCTGCGAGGGCACGTGCAAGGACACCGCCGTCACGGTTCAGATTGACGGGAACCAGCGCGTCCTGCCCCGCGCCTACTTCGGCTACGAGGAGCCGACGAACGCCGGGGACCCGTGGACGCTGTGGATCGAGATCAACAACGGGCCGACGGGTGAGTGCCCGTCTGAGACTGCGCCGACCCCTCCGCAGCTCGTCAACGTCTACTCGGTGAAGGTGCCGGTGGACACGACTCCGGAGATGGGCTCTTCGGGGGAGGGAGGACCGACCGCGACGCTGGCCGACTTCGAGGGCGCGCTCCTCTCCTGGCCTCCTTTCGCTCACAGCACGAACCTCACCTTCACGCCCGTGGCGGCCTCGCTCTGCCCCAGCTGCATCAAGGCCGGGGCGCCTCCCACGTCGCACTTCGTGGCCTTCGATGTGGCCGGCACCTACGAGAACGGCGCCATCTCCGGCCACGGATACGCGACCTACTGCCCCTCGCTCGACCGCATTCAGAACGACGTACCGGACGCAGGCACTGAGCCGGACGCAGGCACCACTCCCGACGCGGGCACCGAGCCCGACGCGGGCACCAGCACGGATGCTGGCACCGACCCCTTCACCACCTGCGAGGGCACGTGCCAGGACACCACCGTCACGGCCCAGATGGACGAGAACCAGGTGGCCCTGAACCACGCCTACTTCGGCTACGTGGAGCCGACGACCGCTGCGGACCCCTGGCGGCTGGTGTTCGAGCTCAGCAACGGCGAGACGGATGAGTGCCCGTCTCCGACAGCGCCACTCCCGCCGCAGATCGCCACTCTCGAATCGGTGAAGGCACCGGTGGACACAACCCCGCAGACGGGCTCCACGGCGGGTGGACCGGCATCGTACTTGTTCGACTTCGATGGCGCACTCATGCCGGAGTATGCCGCTAGCGACACGGGCCTCACCTTCACGCCAGTGGCGGCCTCGCTCTGCCCCAGCTGCATCAAGGCCGGGACGCCTCCTCCCGCGAAGCACTTCGTGGCTTTCGACGTGAACGCCACCTACGAGAACGGCGCCGCCGTCTCCGGCCACGGGTACGCGACCTACTGCCCCTCGATGAACACCCTCCAGAACAACTGAGCGCGGTCCTGACACACGTTCCCCCGGCCCTCCGATTCGGGAAGGCCGGGGGACCCCCGGTCAGCCCTTGAGTCGCAAGAGGCGCCGCGTGGCCACACACACCACGCGGCCCTCCAGTGCCTGGAGCCCGTGCTCCCGGCAGAACGCGTCGTAGGCGGAGGGCCGATCCCCTTCGATGTGGAACAGCGCCCGGGGCAGGACCGTGTCCGCCAACTCCTCGGACGGCGTGAGGTCCGTCACCCCGAGCGTCCGGACCACCAGCTCCTCCAGGTGGGCCTGCCCCTCCACCGGCCTCCGGGAGAATACATACGAGAGCGCCCCCACCGTCTGGGTCGGCGCCACGGGACGCAGGTTGTCCGCCGCGAGCAATTCCTCCCAGAGGACCTCATGCAGGTCCCTCGCGGCCGCCGCGAGCGTCATGGACACCACCAGCCCTCCGCTCACCACCACGCCCCGGCCATGCCCCAGGTCGAAGCGGTGATGGTCCAGGTGGATGGGGTGCGTCACCAACAGCTGCGTCGAAAGCGCCAGGTTCGCCGTCACGCCCAGCGGCCTCGCGAAGCCGTGCAGCAGCAGCTCGCCCTCCTCGAATGACGTCGCGGGGGCGGCGCGCGGCGGCACGTCCTCCAGCCGCCGTGTGAGCGCATCCCGGAAGGCCGTAGCCATCTCCTGCTCCTCCGCCCCCTGCTTCGCCGCGGAGGGGGACGGACCAAAGGACTCCGGCTGGCGGCGATACAGCTCCAGCTTGTCCAACGTGAAGACGGGGACGTCGTCCCCCACGCGCAGCATGCGGCGGTGGGTCGTCACCACGGCGCGCTTGCCGTCCCCGGTGTTGCGCACCGAGCGCACCTGGATCTCCTGCCGGAAGGTGTCCCCCACCCGCAGCGGCGCGAGCTGCCGCGCGTCGCGGAAGCCCAGGTGATAGATGGCGCCGTGCGTGCTCGACATGCTGCACGCCAGATAGAGGCCCATCATGAAAGGCAGGGGCGGAGCGTCCGGACCGGACAGCCCCAGCCGGGCCGCGAACGGTGCGCTCGTCACCACCCGGTCGTGTGAATAGAAGCACTGGACCCACAGGTCGCGCATCCCCGCCGTCGCCGTCATCTCGTACGGATTGGGCAGCACGTCGTCCGGACTGGGCGGGCGGTGGAGCGCGTGCGACACGCGGCGCCCCCGCACCCGTGGCTCCGCCTCCGTGGCCAGCACGGCCGGAGGACAGAGCGCGAGCATCCGGTGCGCGGCCTTCAGGTGCGGCGGTCCCACGAGCACACCGTCAACGACAGCCATCCCCTCCGTCTCCGCCGCGCCACCAACACCGGACGCCGTGAGCCCCGGCACCTTGCGCGTCAGCGTCGCCAGCGCACCCTGCCCTTGCGCCTGCGTCACCTTCCGGGCCCACGCCAGCTCCGATGCCGTGGGCGTCATGCAACGGTTCACGGTGTCGAGCTGATCCGGATGCAGGCAGCACTTGCCCGTGAAGCCGTGGACGTGGCCATCCGCCGAGTGCTGCTCCAGGCCGATCCGGTCCGCGACGTTCGTGTACGGCGTATCGAACGGCTCGATGCCCGCCGCGCGCGCCGCCATCACCACCAGGCTCCGGGGATGCGCGAGCGTGAGCTCCGCGTGCGGCAGCGCGCCCGCCAGCCGGAAGAGGTCGCCGTGCCCGAGCATCAATCCCAGCAGGCGCCCCCCGCCCGCCACCGCCAGCCGCCCCACCTCCAGCAGGGCCGCCGGGGTCTCGATGAGCGGCAGGAAGCGCGTGTGTCCCCGGGGCAGCCCCCGGGCCTCCTCCAGCACGCGGATGCGCTCGTGCAGCGCATCCAGGTCCTCCGGACACGTCGTCATGGTGGGCATCAGCGCCGTCAGCCCCGGCAGCCCGATGCAGGCCTCCAGGTCCGCGTCGAGCAGCTCGGGCCGCGCCGCCTCGTTGATGCGCACCACCACCGGACGTCCGGCGAATGTGCCTGCCTTCAACGCCTCCACCAGCCCTGCTCGCGCGGCGGCCTTCGCGGCCAGGGGCACGGCATCCTGCAAGTCCACGATGAAGCAATCCGCCGCCAACCGCGCGGCGTTCACGAAGGCGAACTGGGGAATGAACAGCAGGCTGCGCCAGGTGGCCGGGGGCCGCGGCGCCTGAGACACGTCTTCCATGAGGGTGCGCTCCAGGAGGCCCGACCCGGGTCAATTCACTGGAATTGAGAAACACAACCAGGCGGCCGTGACGCACTCCTATCCCTTCGCGAAGGCGCCGCCATTGAGCACTTTGTTGCATTGACAGAGGCGGAAGGCGTGGCCTGCGTCATGGCGGTGGCCATGCATGGGAATGCTCTCTTTCCTTCTGCCCTGGCTCACGGCCCCTGGAACCGGTGGGCCGTGATCACGGACCGGCCCACCATCTTCGTCGTGGACGATGATCCGCCCGTGCTGCGCAGCATGGAGCGCGTGCTCCACACGGAAGGCTACGCGGTGCGGAGCTTCGTACATCCCCGGTTGATGCTGGCGTGCGAGCCCTGGCCGGGACCGGGCTGCGTGCTCATGGACCTGCGCCTTCCGGAGCTCGACGGGTTGGAGCTCCAGGAGCAGCTGCGGAAGGCGGGATGGCGACACCCCGTCGTCTTCGTCAGCGGCTATGGGGATGTGCCCGTCGCCGTCCAGGCGATGAAGGCCGGTGCGGTGGACTTCCTGCCCAAGCCCGTCAGCACCGAAGCACTGTTGGCCGCGGTGTCTCAAGCGCTCGCGCGAGACCAGACCTTGAGGGCCGCCCACGCCGAGCACGAGCGGCTCCGCCTGCGCTTCTCCACGCTGACTCCCCGGGAGTGGGACGTATGCCGGGGCGTGGCGAGGGGACTGCTCAACAAGCAGATCGCCGCGGAGCTGGGCACGGCAGAACAGACCGTGCGGTTCCAGCGGGGCCGCGCCATGGCCAAGCTGGCCGTGGGCTCCGTGGCGGAGCTGGTCCGGCTGCTGGACAGATTGGAGCCACCGTCCGGCGCGAATCCGGGGACGCGGTAGCGCCAGCGGCCTTCGCGCCTCCTGACGTGGAGGCGCGAAGGCGGGGACTCACGGGGCGACGACGCGCTCGAAGGTGGCCAACTGCATCTCCAGCTTCCACTGCAACATCGCGCGCGTGTTGGCGGCCAGGAAGCTGTTGCAACCGGCGGACACTGCGGTCTGCTCCGGCTTGTCGGAAGCGCAGGCATCCACCGTCTTGGAGAAGTCATCCCGGGCGGCCCAGAGGCTGTCGCCCTCCGCGAAGGCGTGCTCCAGGCTGGCGCGCGCCATCTGCTTGAGCGTCTTGTACTCGAGCTTCTGGTCCGTGGCGGCGGCGACGTACTCCTGGGTGATGTCCCCGCGCAGGATCCCCGAGTCGTCGGTCGACAGCGCGACCGGCACGTTGTTCTTCAGATAGGCGGCGAGCGGGTGCGCCTCTCCCGACATGCCCAGCAGGACGCGGTTGGAGGTCAGGCAGATCTCCACCATCACGCCCGCGTCATGCATGTCGCGCAGCAGGTCCGCGGCGCCATCGCCAGACGTCTCGGCGAGCACGTCCGCGCCGTGGCCGATGCGCTCCGCATGGGCCTTCTCCACGGCCTCGCGGATGTGGAAGGTCATGTGCTGCTGGTCCTGCGCCGTGAGCACCGCCGGGATGAGCTCCCCGGCGTGCAGCGAGACATGGACCAGCTTGCGGCCGACCTCCTGGTCATTGAAGTCGTCGAGCGTGCCCAGGGCGAACATCTCATCCTGGTAGAAGGCCAGGGAGTTGGCGTTCTCCTCCGGGGACACCAGGTTCACGCCGACGATCTCCGGCACCTTCTGGGCCAGCTCATAGGCATACACCCACTGTCCGAAGACGTTCGTCCGGTCCGCGGTGCGGTTGGCGGAGACGATGAGCCGCACCTCCACGCCGCAGCCGGGATCCGGCTGGGCCGTGCCACACCCCAACAGGGTGCGAGTGCCCGTCAGGGTGTTCGCGATGCTGGTGGCTTGCGCCGTCAGGGCGTTCTGGAAATCCGGCAGCGCGATGAGCTGCTGCCGTTTGGCCAGCAGGGTCGCCTTGTCCCAGGTGTCCGTGGACGTGAACAGCGGCGTCGCGAGGCTGCCACCCCGGCCCGCGCCAAAGCCTTGCATCAGCTCCACGTAGACCTGATGGTGCCTGCCCGCGCGCGAGAGGATGTCCGCGTAGCTGTCGTCATTGCGCGAGTCGTTCTGCACCGCGCCGTACTTGCCGAAGGCGTCGAAGAAGTGCTGGTGCGCCGTCAGCAGGGGCCCCGGGTGGTCCTCCATGGACCAGGCGCTCAGCACCGCATCCCGCAGGGCGAGGTCGCTCTCCGTCTGGGACAGGGGCACCGAACCGGCCGCGCACGGGTTGCTGGCCACGAAGGTCGTCGTGTTCACGCAGGCGCCGTCCTCGGCGCCCCACGCAATCAGCTTCTCCGTGGTGATGGCGCCGGAGGTGTGGCTGTGCAGGTCGCCGCCCTTGGGCATCTCGAAAAGGAAGGTCCCGAGCGCCGTGGCGTCGCTTCGCAGCGACTCCATGTGCTCGTTGACCCGCTCCTCTCGCGACTTCTCAACAGGCGGGACGGGATCCTCTTCACTACAAGCGCTCAGACCGAGCGCGGCGACGATGGCGAATGATGAGAACTTGAGCATGGGGGTAATGGCAATCCTTGTGGAGGTGCGGGGCGCTCCGTACAGGGTGCCAAGGAGAACGTGAAGCGATTTTCTCGTCTATCTCATTTTACTCGAATGTATATGAGAATGGATTCAAGAGGGACCCAGGTCGGACGCCGCTCGCTCCGCGCGGAGGCAGAAGCGGGCGCGGGGCGGCGCCCTCGGCCCCGCCCTCGCCCCACCCTCCCGGCTCCGTCGTCCCTATCTTCAAGCTGCTGGGGCCGCCGGTAGCTCCTCCCCGGAGTCCGGGAGGCCCACCGCCATGGGAGGCGAGCCATGAACGCCGGAGCACCCGAGCCCACCGAAGCAGTCCCCCACTACGTCCTGGAAGGCCGGGTGGTGACGCTCAACTCCGGGGACGAGGTGATTGAACGGGGGCGCGTCCTCGTCCGTGGCAGCCGCATCGTCGCGGTCGAGCCGTCGGGCGGCCCCCTCCCCGAGGCCTTCCGGAGCGCCCCCACTATCGACACCGGCGGGACGCTGTATCCAGGGCTTATCGACCTTCACAACCACTTCGTCTACGACGTGCTGACGCTGTGGCGGGTGCCGAAGCGCTACTTCAATCGCACCCAGTGGCCTCGCCACGCGGAATACGCCACGCGCATCTCCCTGCCCATCCGAGTGCTTGCTGGCCACTCCCCTTCTGCCCGCGCGGTCGTCCGCTACATCGAAGCCAAGGCGCTGCTGGCGGGCACGACCACCGGTCAGGGCATCCGGACCCGCGTGTCCGGCGGAGAAGCCCTCTTCCGGGGCGCCATGCGCAACGTCGAGGAACCTCGCGACGACCACCTGCCCGCGGGCAGCACCCGCGTGATGGACCTGCATGACGACGCCGAGGACATCGAATCCTTCCGCGACGCCCTGAAGTCCCGCGCCGCGTACTTCTACCACCTGGGCGAAGGCGTGGATGATTACGCCCACCGCCGCTACGCCGACCTGGCCGACCATGACCTCGTCCAGCCTTCACTGATTGGCATCCACAGTCTGGGATTGCAGCGCCCGGACCTGGACAGGATGGCCGCCATGGGCGCCAAGGTCGTGTGGTCCCCCTTCAGCAACCTGCTGCTGTATGGACAGACACTGCACATCGCGGACCTGCTCGGCGCGGGCGTGACGTTCTCCCTGGGCTGTGATTGGTCCCCTACCGGCAGCAAGAACCTCCTTCAGGAGCTGAAGGTCGCCCGCCACGAAGCAGCGCGACAGGGCGTGTCCCTGTCCTCGAAGACATTGGTGCGCTCGGTGACGGCGGACGCCGCCCGGGTCACGGGTTGGCAGACCCAGCTGGGCACGCTCCGCGCCAACGCCCTCGCGGACCTGTTGGTCATCGCGGGCACCGACGGCGACCCCTATGACGCGTTGATCTCCGCGACGGAGAAAGAGGTGCGCCTCGTCGTCGTGGATGGCGTTGCCCGCTACGGAGACCGCGCGCTGATGGAACCGCTCGCCTTCGACCCGGGCCATCCCTCCGAGCCCTGGACCGTCGACGGCGTCGAGAAGGCCTTCTCCCTGTGGACGGACGACTCCCCCCTCAACGACGTGGGCTTCGAAGCGGCGCGCTCCCTCCTCGAAGAGGCCATGGCGGACCTGCCGGACTTCCGGCGGCGGATGGAGCGCGAGGAGCGCGATCAGCTGCGTTCCGGTGCCCCCAGGCCCTTCGAACTCGTGCTCGACAATGAGCCGCAGGACGTCGTCGCCTCCGGCCCGGATGCCTCCACGTTCGTCACCGACCTCGAACGCGTGGCCGGGCGGATCACGCTCGACGCGCCCACCGTGGGCGGGCCGGACTACTGGGAACTCCTGTCGTCGCAGATCAATCTGGATGACACACTGAAACAACAACTGAGGTCGGACTACGCGTGAAAGGCGTCCGGCCGAGGAAATAAATGCCCCTGACGGCGTAACCCCGGTGCGACGGCGGCACTGGACAGTGCCGGAAGGGACATTTCGAATGAATCACAGCGTGCGGAAGGCTGGATTGGCGGCGCGTACACGGATGCCGAAGCGGTGCAGGGCATGGTGCTCCAGGGCTCCAGCGTCGTCCTGGGCAGGGGTGACCACTTCGCGGCCGTGCGCATCACCTCCAGCGGCAGCCAGGACATGACGTTCGGGACCTCCGGCATCGCGAAGAGCGAGGGCGGCCAGGCCCACGCCCTCGTGGCGAGGCCCAACGGAGGCCTGCTGCTCGCGGGCGAACGGCAGGACGCGAAGGTCGGCGGCGAAGCGCACGGCGTGCTCAAGCTCGTGGCGTACACGGCGGACGGCAAGCCGGACGTCACCTTCGGCCCCGCGGGCGTGCGGGAGCTCACCGCACCCGTCGGCGTGCTCGACGTGGTGGACGTCAGCGGTCTGCGCATCCAGACGGATGGGAAGATCCTCGTCTTCGCGGACGTGTACGCGAAGCCCGTGCTCTTCCGCCTGCTGGCCAACGGTGAGCTGGACATGTCCTTCGGCACGCCGGCGTGGTGCGCTGGCCGGAGACGCCGCTGGCGGTGCCGCTGTTCATCCGCTCCACCACCGGACCGAAGCTGGCCATCCTGGGCGACAAGGCCTTCGTCACGGAGGCGAACATCTTCTCGCCCGGGTACTTCCCCAGCGAGAACGCGTACGTGCTGCTCAAGAGCACGGGGCTGTAGGCCCCCAGACAAGAAGCCCGGCCTCCCTCGTGGGCGCCGGACTTCCTGGACAGACGCAAGGCCTTGAAAGGCCTAGCAGGTCTTGTTGTAGAGCGCGATGCAGTTGTCCTTGAGCTGCTTGGTGGTGCACTTGCCGTTGTCCTTACAGACGCCGATGTCCGTGCCCGGCCACTTACAGTACAGGAGCGTGACCCAGCAGTTGGGGCCCATCGCCGAAACCTCGGACGGCGACTCCATCGACGCCAGCGGCTCGTCCGACGACGTCATCGGGTCGTGGTCGAGGATGATGTTCTGACCGGACTCGGTGGAGATCATCTCGGCGTTGTCGGACGGGTAGTCCTCCACACCCGTCCCACATCCCACCAGCGGAACCGCGGCCAGCATGAGCCCCAGGAGCAGCTTCTTCATGGTTGGTCTTTCTCTCGGTCAGTCAGGGACGCCCGAAGGGACGCACCGCGTGGATGGCCACCATCCACAGACTCGAACACTATATTCAAGAACAAACAGAACAAACTGGATTTACCTCCTACGCCTGGGAGGACTGCGGATTCTGAACAGAAGGTTCCCACCTTGACATCCTGGGGTCTCTTGGACCGGCCCACCGTGCGTGAATCAGTCGTTGAAGACGGGCGGAGTCGTCTGGGTGAGGATGGGCACCGGCTTGTCGCCGGACATCGCCAGCAGGCCCTTGAGGCACCGCGCGGCGAGCAGCCAGTTCTTCGGGTTCTTCATGTCCAGCCCACCGACGAGCTGTTTGAGGATGCTGAGCGTGTCGAAATAGACGCGCTCGCACACCAGGGTCTCCGACGCGTCGAAGATGAAGTACGCAGACATGCGCACCCGGAACGTGTTGCCCGTGGCGGGAATCCGCCCCAGCGGCCCCAGGTGGGTGCCCATGAGCCAGAACTCCACGATGACGGCGTCATCGCTGTGCCGAAACGAGATGATCTCGTGGTGCTGGTCCGGGAAGGCCACGCGGGTTTCGCGGTAGTAGTCGCGCACCGCGCTGTTGCCGTCATGCACCGTCAGGGTGGGGATGAGCTCGTAATGCGGATGAGGGAAGGTCGACAGGACGGCGTCCCAGTCCTGTCGCACCTCGTCGTGGAAATGGGCCAACACCAGCTTCTGCCGCGCCTTGCGGACCTGCGCCGTGAGCATGCCTGTCTCTCTTGCCGGGGGATGTTTCTGAAGGGTCCGGCGCCCGACCGCCTCGATACAATCCTGCTTTATCGCGGAGGTCGGATTGACACGGACCGTCTAAAATTCCACAATTCCAATTGCAACTCAAAAGGAGCCGCACATGGACAAGAAGAGCGCGATGAAGAAGTTCGTGATCCGTGAAGTGGAGACCGTGAAGACGACGGCGGCCTTCTATGACTGCAAGGTCTGCTTCCCTCTGTGTGAAGTCCTCGGTGACGTCCTCACCGCGAACTGATTTCACCTCGTGACAGGGGGGACTGCGGCCCGGGCCGCAGTCCTCTTCATCCCGACATGAGCTGGCTCGATCACGCCGCGTCCGTCACCGTCCATCCCTTCACGCGCCAGGCCGGAAGCGATGAGGTGGTCATCGGCCCCACGCCCGCCGGACGGTTCCTGTCCCTCCCGCTGGAGGCGGTGGCGCTGCTGGACGAGCTGGCCCTGGGCAAGACGGTGTCCGAGGCCCGGACCTGGTACGAGTCCCGTTACGGGGAGGAACCCGACATCGAAGGGCTCCTGGAGCACCTGTCCGCGTATGGCATCGTGAGCCTGCCAGGAACGGTCCCCCAGCCGGCCCCGTCCGTCACTCCGGCGGCCACCCGGCCGACGTACCACCTGACCTTCATCTCCGAGCGCGTGGCCCGCTTCTTCTTTGGCCGCGTGGCCGTGGCCCTCTACGGGGCGGTCATCCTCGCGGGCGTCGTCGCGCTCGTCACGCACCCCGGCCTGCTGCCCACGTGGCGCGCCCTCTTCATCCCGGAGCACATCACCGCCACGTCGCTGCTCGTGATGTTCCTGAGCCTGTCCACGCTCGCGCTCCATGAGCTGGCCCACCTGGTGGCGGCGCGGTCCAGGGGCGTGTCATGCAGGCTGGGCTTCGGCAACCGGCTCTGGACCCTGGTGGCTGAAACGGACATGACGGGCGTCTGGGCGCTCCCCAGGTCCCAGCGCTTTCTGCCCATCCTCGCGGGCCCCATCTACGATGCCGTCTGCGCGTCGCTGGTGTTGCTGGTGCTGCTCGCATCCCAGAAGGGCCTCATCCTCCTCTCCGAGTGGATGCTCCGGATAGGCACCATCCTCCTGTTCATCCACGGGATGCGCCTGCTGTGGCAGTGCTACTTCTACGTGCGCACGGACTTCTACTACGCGCTGACCACGTTCTGGGACTGCAAGGATTTGATGCAGGACACGGAGGACTTCCTGCGCAATCAGCTCGCCCGGCTGCGCGGCAGGAGCGGTCCGGTGGACCAATCCCATATCCCCCAGCGGGAACGGCGGGTCATCGCGCGCTATTCGGCCGTCTGGCTCGCCGGCCGGATGCTGGCCTTCGGGCTGGTGTTCTTCGTCCAGGTACCGCTGATCATCCACTACCTTCCCCTCATCCTGCGCGCCATCGCCGCGGGGCTCCAGGGCGGCCTGTATGCCTTCCTGGACTCCCTGTTCGTCATCACGGTCTGGCTGGTGACGGCGACGCTGGGACTGACACTCTGGATCCGCGAGCTGCGCACTCCCGCCCGCCGTCCGACGAGGTAAAGCCATGCAGACCCCTCCCCGCTCGACCCTGTCCTTCTCCGAGGTTCGTGGCCACACCGCCGTGCTGGAGGCCGCGGAGGGCCCCTCCCGGGAGCGCCTGCTCCAGCAGGTGGTCGCGGAGGCAGGCACCGCGGCCAACGCCCACGTGTTCAACGCGGACATCAACGAAGCGGGTCCGTGGACGGGCCTCCAGCAGCTCCTGCGGAACATGCTCCCCCGCCTGCGGGCGGAGGCCCCGGACCTCCTCGAGAAGCACGCCTACGAGCTGGAACACATCCTCCCCGAACTGGATGGCAAGCTCGCCCAGGGACGGCTCAGCCTGACGGACTCCACCCCCGCCCCCGAGCGCGTCCGCAGCTATCCCATCGACCGCGCGTTCCGGCTGCTGCATGGCTGCGTGGACCTGATGCTCTCATGGCGGGAGCGCATCGACGGCGCCCCCTGGGTGCTCGCCTTCGACGCCGCGGACCGGGCAGGCGCCCTGGTGATGCGCTTCTTCGCGGAGCTTTCGCGGCGGTACGCGGACGGTGACGCGCTGACCCTGCTCCTGGCGATCAGCCCCGGGCAGGGGGAAACACTTCGCGGCCGCCTGGGAGAGCAGTGCCCCGTCACGCACGCCGTGCTGGACCTGCCGCACGAGGCGCCGCCCGCCGTGGATCCGGACCAGCAGGGACAGGAGGCGCGGGAGCTGGAGTCGCGCATCCACGGCAGACAGAACGCGGAGATGTACCTGCCACGCCTCATCTCGCTCTGGAGCAGGAGCCGGACCCCGGAACGGGCCCTGCGCTGGCACTGCCTGGCGCTCTCCCTCTACAACCACCATGGGTACTACGAGGACGCGCTCACCTTCGCGCGGCCCATCCTGGAGGACCTGGACTCCGCCATCGCCAACAACGGCAAGTTCAGCCGGTGGGACATCATCGCGGGGCTCTTCAACGCCCTGGTCGCGACCGGAGAGCCCGAGAAGGCCCACGACCTGGTGTTCCACGAGGCCTACTCCAAGATCACCGAACCCAACGACCTGGTGAGCATCTGCTACTCGCTGTCCATGATGCACGCGCGCTTCCTGAAGAAGCCCGACTTCACGCTGGCGGAGCAGTTCCTGGAGCGGGCCCGGGACGCGGTGGAGCGCTGCACCCTCCCTGACGACGAGAAGCACTTCCTCACCGTCTTCAACCTCAACGGGCTCGCCCTCATCCGCCACCGCCAGGGCCGTCCCGACGAGGCCATCAAGCTGTGCCGCGAGGGGTTCGACCACCTGCGGCGCCACCTGCACCAGGAGCGGCACCGGCTGCATCGCTCGGTGCTGCTCTACAACATCGCGCAGGTCAACATGTCCATCCGAGCCTACGAGGACGCCCTGCACAACTACTCGGCGGCCATCGAGATGGACCCCCACTACTCGGAGTACTTCAACGAGCGGGGGAGCGTGTACCTGCGCATGGACCGGCTGGAGGAGGCCGTGGCCGACTATCTGCGCGCCATCGAGCTGAGCCCCCCGTACCGGGAGGTGTGGACCAACCTGGGACAGGCCTGGCGGCGGATGCAGAAGTGGAGTGATGCGATCCACGCCTATTCCAAGGCACTCGAATTGGATCCCACCCAGGTGCTGCCACGGGTGGGGCGGGCGCAGGCCCATGAGGCCCTGGGGCACATCCAGGAGGCCATCGAGGACTACAGCGCGGCCCTGGCGCTGGACGGCCAGCAAGCCCTGGTCTGGGCCAACCGCGCCTCCCTCCACTTCGAGGCGGATCAGCTCGCCGAGGCGGCGGCGGACCTGGACAGGGCCATCGACCTGGCGCCAGGGACGGCCGACCTGTTCCAGAACCGGGCCCTGGCCCGGGAGCAGCTGGGGCGGCTGCGCGAGGCGAGCGAGGACTTCCGCCAATACCTTGTCCTGTCCCCCGCCGCGGAGGACCGCGACGAGGTGGAAGCACGGCTCGCGGCGCTCGACGCGCGGCTGCAAGCGGCATGAGCGGACCCCAGGCGCCAGACAGGCATGGCCCGTGCAATCACTTTCCAGCGCAGGACCCCCAACCCCTCTCCACGGAGCAAGGCCATGGACATGCGCTGGAAGAATCGCGGCTCACTCATTCGTAACGCACTCGGACTCGGATTGGGCGTCGGGCTGCTGTTCGCCGCGACGCCGGGCATCGCCAGGGACGCGACGGGCGAAGGCTGCACGTGGTTCTCCGGCGTGGAGAGCTGCCCGATTGACGCCTCGCAGCTGTCCGCCACGAACGAGGGGCTGCTCGTCCAGAGCAAGGATGGCAAGCAGGCGGGGGTGAGCCTCCGCCTGGAGGGCGCCACCGGCTGGGATGCCTGGCTGAGCCCGCTGGAGCCGGACTGGAACAGCCGGATGCTGCTGACCTTCATCGGGGCGCAGCCGGACGGCACGTCGGAGCTGCTGGAGCGGGTGGTGGTGGCCCGCTCGAAGGCGGAGAACCAGGGCGCCATCTACGTGGACCCGTCTGTCCACGGGGCCTCCACCTACACCGTGCGCGGCTACGTCGGAGGGCAGCTGGCCTTCGAACGCTTCGGCGTGGCCCCCGTCCCGGAGAGCTTCGGTGGCCCGGCGGGCCCGGGGGATGACGCGAAGTTCTCCCGGCTCGTGGCCTTCCCCGGGAGGTGGGGCAGTGGCCATGGCGTCATCGCCGGCCCCAATGGTGAGGGCTGCACGGGCGGGCTGGACTTTCCGTTCCCCAAGCCCGTCCGCTTCCCCGACCACACGCTGTCGGTCGCGGTGGACCTCGTCACCTTCCGGCCCGAAGGCGTCCAATCCAACTCACACGCGCTCCGGGAAGTGTCCCTCCAGGGAGTGGGGCTGCAAAGCTTCACCCTCCAGAAGGTGGCACGCACCCCCTGATGTCTGAGAGGCGATAGCGGTCAGGACCTTCGCGTGTAGCCGGATTCGCTACGAATCCGGCTACATGCGTGGCAATTCCGGTCACAGCCTTCGCTGTCAACGCCAGAGGCAGCGCGTGTCCAGGTGGTAGAAGTCCGAAGGCACGAACGGGTCCCACGTCTGCCGCACGAAGTAGAGCTGGCTCAGGTCGCGGCTCAGCGTGGGGTGGAACTCGTCCTTCTCCGTGTTCACCGACGGCCCCAGGTTCGCGGCGGGCGTCCAGGTGCCCGCGACGTTGAAGCTCACGTAGAGGTCGCCCAGTCCGTAGCCTCCGGGGCGGTTGAGCGCGGCGAAGACGAGCACCCGCCCATCCGGGGACACCCAGGGGTTGTATTCCCACGAGTCAGGGCTGTTCACCGCGGGGCCCAGGTTCTCCGGCGCGGTGTAGCGATTGCCCTGACGCCGGACGCGGTACATGTCGAAGTCCGTATCGAACGTGCCGCTCGCGAAGTAGACGGTCCCGTCGCGCGTCACGCTGGGGTACAGCTCCTCCCTCGGCGAGTTCACGAGTGGCCCCAGGTGCTCGGGCGTCCCCCAGCCGTTGCGGACGCGGTGCACGACCCAGAGGTCGGTGTCCGGGCGCTCGGCGCCTCCGTTCGCGGGGCGGGTGGAGGAGAAGAAGAGGGACTGCCCATCCGGAGAGAGGAACGGATCCGAGTCCTTGTACGTGCCCGAGAACGACACCACTTCACCGGGCCCCCAGTGGCCGTTCTTCAGGTGGGCCACGTAGATGGCCTGGTACGGCGGCGTGTCCGAGTCGACGTGGTAGTACGCCGTCTTCCCATCCGCGGACAGCGCGAGCCGGTACTCCGAGCGCTCCTCCAGGGAAATCTCTCCGGGCGCGAAGAGGCTGCCTCCCGGCTCGCACCGGGGCCGCGACCCGAACGCGAACTCCGACTCCAGCTCCTGGGCCCCTGCGGCACCGGACACCGCCACCGCGGAGACGGCGAGGAGGACGTTCATCGACCACTGCCTGGCGAAACGACGCATGTGCATCTCCTTTGTTGAAGGCACCGTCGCCCGGCGGCGGCGAAGCGGTCCAAGGAGATGTGACGAACCGTGGAGGGTCAGGGACGAACGGTGGAACGCAGCCTCACGTCTGCAACTCGAGCGCGCGTTGCACCTGCGCGCGGTAGCTGCGGCCCGAGGTCAGCCGCGTGCCATCCCGCAGGACGAACACGTACTCACCGGGAGGGAGCGGCTCCACCTCTTCGATGCGGTCCAACCGCACGATGAATGAGCGATGCGCGCGCAGGAACTGCCTGGGGTCGAGCTTCTCCTCCAGCGCCGCCATCGTCTCGCGCGTGAGGTGCGACTGCTTGCCCACGTGCACGGCGACGTAGTTCCCCTCCGCCTTCAGGTAGTCGATGTCCTCCACGGGGAGGAAGCGCATGCGCCACCCCACCCGGGCCACGAGCCGCGTCACGTAGCGCTCGGGTGTGGCGGATGGACGGGCGGCGAGCGACTCGAGCCGTTCGAGCAGCGCCGCGTCCAGGGAGGACGGCACGGTCCGCCGCCGGTCGCGCGCACGCTCCAGGCTCGAGCGGAAGCGCTCACGGTCGAAGGGCTTGAGCAGGTAGTCGAGCGCGTTGGCCTCGAACGCCTGCACCGCGAAGTCCCGGTGGGCCGTGACGAAGATGACCGCGGGCGCGGGGCCGGGGGCGAGCGCCCGGAGGACGCCGAAGCCGTCCGGCCCGGGCATCTCCACGTCCAGCAGCACCAGGTCCGGACGCTCGGCTCCAATGGCCGCGATGGCCTCGTGGCCGTTGCGGCACTCCCCCACGAGTTGCATGTCGGGGGCCTCCGCCAGCAGGTCCTTCAGGCGCTGACGGGCGAGCGGCTCGTCGTCGACGATGAGCACGCGCATGGCGGCGCTCATGGCGAGGGCTCCGTGCGGAAGGGAATGGCGAGCGCCACCGTGGTGCCGCCGCCCGCCGCGTCCCGGAGCTCCAGCCGGTGGGCACCGCCATACAGCTGCACCAGGCGCTCGCGGGTGATGCGCAGGCCCCGGCCGCCGCGCACGCCCTGGGAGATGTCCGCCGGGCGCTCCTTGAGGCCGACGCCGTCGTCACGGACCTCCAGGTGGAGCTCGGGCCCCTGGCGCCGAGCGACCAGCGTCACCGTCCCCGGCTCCGAGCCCGGCGCGATTCCATGCTGGATGGCGTTCTCCACGAGCGGTTGGAGCACGAGGTGCGGGACGTGGGCGCCGAGCGCGTCCTGCGCGATGTCGTGCTTCACCGTGAGCCGGTCCGCGAAGCGCACCCCCTGGATGTCCAGGTACGGCTGCAGGGCTCGCAGCTCCTCCTGGAGCGACACCTCCTCCGTGCCCGCGGCGTCGAGCGTGCCGCGGAGCAGGTCGCTCAGCCGCGCGATCATCCGCTCGCTCCCGTTCGGGTCGCGATGCACGAGCGCGGAGATGGAGTTCAGCGTGTTGAAGAGGAAGTGGGGGTGGAGCTGCGCCTTGAGCGCGTGCAGCTGCGCGCGGGCCAGCTGGGTGTCCCTCAGACGCAGCTGGTCCGCGTAGTAGACGGCGTGCGCCACGCCGAGCACGGTCAGATAGACGAACGGGTTGGAGAGCAGCGCGTGCTCGAGCACGTCCACGAAGGGCGGACGCTGCGCGTACCAGCCGACCCAGGGGTCCAGGGAGAAGATCATCGCCGCGCGGATGAACGAGACGGCGAGCGCTCCGGCCACGTGGAGCGCGACCCGCGACGTCACCTGCCGCCGCTCCAGCGGGAAGCGCAGCCCGAACTCGAGGATGGCCATGGAGAGGGGCACCCAGAGGACGTGGGCCGCCATCGACGTGAGCAGCGCATGTCCCCATTCCATCCCACCCACGGAGTGGGATTCGCTCGCGGCCGCCAGGCCGGCCAGCGACCAATAGGCGGTTGCGACCGCCCACCCCTGCCAGTTTCCGCGACGTGCCATGACGCCGCACTCTACGCCCGGCTTATGCTCGGAACGCCATGTCGATCCTCTACGCGGTGCCCTCCATCGGCAATTCGACCAACGCCCAGAAGGGCCCGACGTGCTGGTACTACGCGGCCAAGATGGTGGCCCGCTGCCATGAGCCATGGCCTCCCGCCGGACAGAAGTGGATCTCCCTCATCCGGAAGATCAGCACCTTCATCGCCGACAACGGCCAGAACCTGAACAACCTGGGCGACCAGGAGCTGCTGCAGGCGCACCAGGGCTTCATGGGCTCGGCGAAGAACAAGGACAAGGTGCAGCTCAACTCCGCGTTGAGCCGGACGGGGTTCAAGGCCCTGGACCCCGTCTACAAGTGGGACCACCTGCCGGACTCCATGGTCAACCCTACCAATATGCAGCGGGTGCCCATGCCGACCTTCATCCGGCCGCAGGACATGCCGTTGCCGCAAAACATCCAGGGCTCCCTCAACCAACTCGAAGGGCGGCGGTTCGACGGGCTGGACGAGGTCCTTCAGGTCCTGACCGGGCAGCACAGCGAACAAACCATTCGCTTCTATCGCAGCCAGATTGAAAGCAGCTTCGTCGCCACCAAGAAGCACAGCGCCCAGGAGGTCGAGGCGTCCCTGCAACAATTCACGGAATGGAAGAAGCAGGGTTTCGCCCGCGGCTATCTACTGACGATGCTGGGCTTCAAGGGTCTGGACAAGCTGACGACGATGGACACCCTGAGCAGCACCAGCAAGCTCGACGTCTTCATGAAGGCCCACGGCCCGCTCTGGTGTGGCTCCCCGCTCAGCATGGGGGCGATCGACAGCAACACGATGCACAACTATACGAAGTCGGTTGGCTTCGCCGCATACAAGTGCCCGCTGGTCGCGACGTCGGGGGCATCCACGCATGCCATCGCCATCTGTGGGGTCAGCGTGAACAAGGACTGCATCTACTACCGCGACCCCAACTTCAGCGGTCACGTCTTCTTCACGGACTTCAATGCGTTCTCATCCGCCTTCGGGTCGGTGCTCAAGGATCCGAATGTCGGCCTGATGTATTACGTGAAGAACGCCAGCGGAGGGACCCTCTGCCAGCAGCTGTCGAATTGAGGCCCCTCCGCGAGCCGCTCACTTCGCCTTCGTCTTGAGCGGGACGACCTGGAACTTCGACTGGACGTACTCGAAGGTGCCCAGCTCCTTGCCATAGGCGGAGTCGGGCTCATCCACGTAGGACGTGATGCGGATGACCCGGCCCTTCCGGGGCAGGTGGTAGGCCAGGATGGAGCCTCCCCAATCGTTGAGGTGCTTCCGGGTCAGCCCGGGTTTGCCCTTGGGCGCGATGAGCCCCGCGTTGTCGTAGAGCTGGATGGCCTTCTCGAGGGGCACATCCAGGGCGTTCTTCTCGAGCGTCCAGCCCGACTTGTCACAGCGGTAGACCGCGGTGTTGATGACCGAGGCCCCGGTGCCCACGATCGCCAGGTGGTAGCCCTCCGGGTTCTTGAAGAGGGCGGCCTCGAAGGTCGTGCCGGAGTCGTCCTCCGTGGACAGGTAGCCGTTGGGCACGTCGCGGACATTCCACTTCAGCCCTACGAATTCATCCCCGAGGGGCCGCCCGGATTCATCGTCGGGGTCCACGGCCTTGGCCGACTTCGCGGTCGCCTTGAGGTGTACCTCCAGGTACTTGAGCGCGGTCTCGATGTTGGTGGTGGCACAGCCAGCGCTCGCCGCCGGCTTCGCGGGAGGTGCTGAAGCCAGCGACAGGAGGACGACAGCCTTCAAGAGCATCACGGTGGGGTCCTTTCCAGGGGCCGGCGGGAATGCGCGCCGGAGTCCCCAGCACTCTACTCCACCGCCAATACCTCCCATCCCCAAACGCGGCACCCAAACCCTCTCCATGTGGCCTCAGGCGTCACAATCGGCAGCATCCTGTGGCAATAGTTGCCACAGTTCACGAAAAGCACCTTCGCAATTCCAGAGGAGACATTCGCGGCACGCCTTGTGCTTTGTGCACGGGCTCCACTTGCCGGGCGGCCCCTTGAGCAGGGCCTGGCCGGCCTTCCGCTGGAGCAACAAATGAAGAAGTCCTTTGGAATCTTCGTGGGCGCCTGCCTCGTCGCGGGCTTCGCCGCGACTGTCCATGCCGCCGTCAATGGGGCGCAATGGGGTGCGGTCGCCACCATCTACGGCGGCGGCACCGGCACGAACCCCAACCCGGAGTTCACCGGCAACTGCACGGCCTACCTGCAGCTGTGGCCCGCGGAAGGGAACGAACAGCACATCATCCAATGGATGACGGTGGCCGCCCCCACTCCTGCCGCATGCAGCGCGCTCGTCAGCGCCTACGTCAACGATCCCAATACGAACTGGAAGGTCAACCTCAACCTCCCTCTGTGCGCCTGCGCCTCACCGAGCATGGGGCGGGTCCTAGAGCTCTCCGATGCCAGCCCCTCGTGGACGCTGGAGCAGGAGCAGTCCCTGGAGGCCGAGTTGCAGGATTTGAGGCAGGAGTACCGCGTCAATGAGTACTACGAGCAGGTCCGGTTGCTCGTGGAGGAGCGGATTCAATAGTCCCTCGGCTTCCACATCCATGAGGCCCCTGGTCGCGCCGTGGGGCCTCATGTCACGAAAGGGACGACTCACCCCGGGCGGAGCACCAGCAGCCGCACTTCCGTCATGTCCTCCATGGCGTAGCGCACGCCCTCGCGGCCCAGGCCGGAGCCCTTCACGCCGCCATACGGCATGGTGTCCACCCGGAAGCTGGGCACGTCACCGACGACGACACCGCCCACCTCCAGTTCGTCCCAGGCCCGCATCGCCCGGGACAGATCCTGCGTGAAGAGGCCCGCCTGGAGGCCGTAACGGCTGTCATTCACCCGGTGAAGGGCCTCGTCGAAGTCGTGGAACGGCTGGAGCAGCACCACCGGACCGAAGGCCTCCTCCGCGCACAGCGCCGCGTCTTCGGGCACGCCTTCCAACACGGTGGCTTCGAGCAGCGCGCCGCGCCGCCCTCCTCCCGTCAACACCTTGGCCCCTCGCTCCACTGCCTGTTGAATCCATCCCTCCAGCCGCCGCGCCGCGGGCTCGTCAATCAGCGGCCCCAGCGTGGTGGACTCATCCCGGGGATTGCCCGCGCGCAGGGCCTTCGCCCTCGCGACGAGCCGCTCCCGCAGAGCGTCGTACAGCGACTCGTGCGCGAGTACTCGCTGCACCGAGATGCAGCTCTGCCCCGCCTGGAAGAAGGCCCCCTGGGTGATGCGGTCCGAGACGAAGTCCAGGCGCCCGGCCTGGTCCGCGTCCACCACGCAGGCCGCGTTGCCACCCAGCTCCAGCACCACCTTCTTGCGGCCGGCTCGGGCCTTCAAATCCCAACCCACCTTCTCCGAGCCGGTGAACGACAACAGCTTCAGCCGGTCGTCCTCGATGAAGGGCCCCACGTCCTCCAGACGCGTGGGCAGCACGGAGAAGGCGCCTTCGGGCAGCGCTGTCTCCGCGAGCACCTCCGCCATGAGCAGCGCGCTGACCGGCGTGCGGTCCGACGGCTTGAGGACGAAGGGGCAGCCCGCGGCGATGGCGGGCGCCACCTTGTGCGCCACCAGGTTGAGCGGGAAGTTGAACGGCGTGATGAAGGAGCACGGTCCCACCGGCACGCGCTGCGTGAAGCCCCGGTAGCCCGCGGCGCGCGATGACACCTCCAGGTTGAGGACCTCTCCGCCGCCGCGCACCGCCTCCTCCGCCGCCGCCTTGAAGGTCTCGATGAGGCGGGTGACCTCCGCCCGTGCGTCGCGCAGCGGCTTGCCCGCCTCGATGCAGAGGGCGAGCGCGAACTCCTCCGCTCGCTCCTGGAAGCGGCGCACGCAGTGCTCCAGCACCTGCTGCCGGGCATACGGCGCCAGCTTGCGCATGGGCCCCGTCGCGCGCACCGCCGCGGCGATGGCCTCCTCCACGGCGGCCGCGTCCGCGACGGCCACTCGCGTGACGACCTCCCCGGTGTACTTGTCGGTGACGGGCAGCTCCGCGTTGGGCTGCCTCGGGCGGTTGGCCACGTAGTACGGATAGCGCTCAGCCAGCATGACGTTCCTCTCCTTCGCGTGTGTGCCCATGGCTCACGACTCCACCAGGGGACCGGCACCGAGCGCCCGCGCGGTGTCCGTGTAATCAATGGGCAGGTCGATGACGTGCACTCCGCCCGACTCCAGGCAGCGCGTGAGCGTGGCGCCGAACTCGGTGGCGCTCGCCGGGCGGTGGCCTCGCGCTCCGTAGGCCTCCGCGTAGCGGACGAAGTCGGGATTGCCCAACGTCATCCCGAAGTCGTGCAGGCCCATCTCCTCCTGCTTCCAGCGGATCATCCCGTAGGCGTCGTCGCGGACGACAATCACGGTCAGGTCCAGCTTCAGCCGCACCGCCGTCTCCAGTTCCTGCGAGTTCATCATGAACCCGCCGTCACCGCAGACGGCCACCACCTTGCGCCGGGGGTGCACGAGCTTCGCGGCGATGGCGGACGGCAGGCCCGCGCCCATCGTCGCGAGCGCGTTGTCGAGCAGCAGCGTGTTGGGCCGACGGCAGCGGTAGTAGCGGGCGAACCACAGCTTGTACATGCCGTTGTCCAGGCACACGACGCCGTCATCCGGCATGGCGCGGCGCACCTCCGCGACCAGCCGCGCTGGGTAGATGGGGAAGCGGTCGTCCGCGGCGCCACTGACGAACTGCGCGTCGAGCCCCGCCCGCGACCTCTCGAACGGCGTGAAGTCCCAGTGTGAGCGCGGCCCCACTCCCTCCGCGATGCGCCACACGGCGTTCGCCAGGTCTCCCGTCACCTGCACCTGCGGGAAGTACACGGGGTCCACCTCCGCCGAGGA
Organism: Corallococcus sp. AB032C; assembly: GCF_003668935.1. Lineage (NCBI taxonomy): Bacteria > Pseudomonadati > Myxococcota > Myxococcia > Myxococcales > Myxococcaceae > Corallococcus > Corallococcus sp. AB032C. Next base: position 38,035 of record NZ_RAWP01000067.1, read on the forward strand.
GAAGTTCAGGTGGATGACCGTGCGGCGGCCATCGCGCATGACGAACGGGGGCTTCTCGATGACGTCATGGCCCACATTGAGGATGCAGTCCGAGGCCTCGATGGCGCGGTGGACGAAGTCGCCGTCGGACAGCGCGGCCGTGCCCATCCACAGTGGATGCGTTTCATCCACCACGCCCTTGCCCATCTGCGTGCTGAAGAAGGGCAGCCCCACGCGGTCCACGAAGGCGCGGAGCATCTCCGACGTCAGCTTGCGGTGGGCCCCCGCGCCAATCATCAACAGCGGGCGGCGGGCCGACGCGAGCGTCTCCACCGCCTGGGCAATGGACGCCTCGTCCGCCACGGGCCTGCGCGCGACACCGGGCGACAGGGGCACGGCGTCGGTGGGCTCGCGAGCCACGTCCTCGGGCAGTTCCAGGTGGGTGGCGCCGGGGCGCTCCTCCTCCGCGCGGCGGAAGGCCTCACGGACCGCCGAGGGCACGTGCTCCGCGGAGACGAGCGTGCGGGTCGACTTGGTGAGCGGCCGCATCATCCCGACGACGTCGACAATCTGGAAGTGTCCCTGCTTGCTCACCTTGATGGGCTTCTGGCCGGTGAGCATCACCATGGGCATGGCGCCAAGCTGCGCGTACGCGGCCGCGGTGACGAGGTTGGTGGCCCCCGGCCCCAGCGTCGCCAGACACACGCCCGCGCGTCCGGTGAGCCGTCCCTGCGTGGCGGCCATGAACCCGGCCGCCTGCTCGTGCCGTGTGACGACCAGGCGCATGCCGGCGGTGCGCATGGACTCCAGCAGGTCCAGGTTCTCCTCGCCGGGGAGTCCGTAGACACAGCGCACGCCCTCCGCTTCGAGCGCCTTCACGAACAGATCCGATGCCTTCATGGGGTGCCTCTCCTTCGGTGACGAGGAAGATGTACCCAGGGGCAGCGATTCGTACATTCGTCTGTTTTCATCGAGTCGATAGACGCCGTCTATGATGGTTCCATGGAGCTCCGACACCTCCGCTACTTCTCCGCCGTCGCGGACGCGTTGCACTTCGGGCGCGCCGCGCGGCGGTTGCACGTCTCCCAGCCCACGCTGTCGCACCAGATCCACCAGTTGGAGGAAGAGGTCGGAACACCGCTCTTCGAGAGGGCTCGCACCGGGGTACGGCTCACGCAGGCTGGGGAGCTGTTCCGCACGTATGCGTCCCGCGCGCTGGAGGACGTGAACGCGGGCCTGTCCGCGGTGGGCGCGTTGCGAGGACTCGCCACGGGGGCACTGCGCGTGGGCTATCCCCCGAGCATGCGAGGCCTCGTGGTGCCGGCGCTGACGGCGGTGCTTCGCAGACATCCCGGGCTGGCGCTGAGCGCGCAGGAGGCCGTGGTCCGGAAGCTGGAGCGGCAGCTGGCGGACGGAAAGCTGGACGTGGGCCTGGGCTATGCGCCCGCGCGCCTGGCGGACCTGGACGCGGAGCCCGTCTTCGACAGCCGGCTCGCGCTCGTCGTCGCACGGGGGCATGCACTGGCGGGTGCGGAGTCCGTGGGGGTGAAGCTGCTCGCGGAGGAGCCGTTCGCGCTGCTGTCACGCGGCCTGCGGGTGCGCGCCCGCGTGGACGCGCACTTCGCGGCGATGCGGTTCGCGCCTCGCATCGCACTCGAATCAAACGCGGTGGCCACCGTACTGGCCATCGTCCGCGCGGGCCTCGCCGTCACGGTGCTTCCGGAGCCGCGACTCGCGGATGCGGAGCGGCTGGTGGTGAAGCGGCTGTCCCCCGCGCCCCGCTCGGAGCTGGCGGCGCTCCTCTGGCGCAAGGGTGCCCCTCGCACACCCGCGGCGGAGCTGTTCGCGGCGGAGGTCCGGACTCGGGCAAAGGAAGACGTGGGGTAGGTCCGCCCCCTCCCATCTCATCCATTGGGAGACTGGGAGAACAAGGAATCCATACTATCCACAAATGACACGTGTCGTGGCCGGCTGGGGCAATGGCTGTCATTCGTGGGTGGATGCACTCTTGGGTTCAAGGCGGACACAGCCATCCATGTCCGCCCGGCCGGATTTCCCCATGCGGGGGAGGCGGGCCTTCCTGTCCCGGATGGCGGCGTGCCCAGGTGAACCATGGCGAACATCGGCAAATCCCTTGTGGGTGTGGCCTCGTGTGCGTTGTTCCTCGGTGCTTGCGGTCCTCTTCCGGAGGGTGAGGAGCTCGACGGCTCCGTTCCCGGGGAGGCCGAGGTCCTGGACGACAACCAGTCCGAGGAGCCCCGGCGCGTGGAGGCCCAGACGCTCGTGGGAGATCTGGGGAGCGCCCTGGGAAGTCCGGTCGCGACCTACCCCACGAGCTGCACGGCGAGCAATCAGTGGGCGACCACGTGCCGCTCGGGTTCGTCGCGAGACGTCTCCTGGGTGTGGAAGGTCCCCGAGACGGCGACCTATGCGTTCAGCACGAGGAACTCCAACTTCGACACCATCATGGAGATCCGGAACTACAAGGCCACGAATGAGGTCCTGAAGTGCAACGATGACACGGGCGACCTCTTGACGTCCGGCATCACCCTCACGCTCATCAAGGGCAGCCAGTTGCTCATCATCGTCGAGGGCTACGAGGGTGAGTGCGGCAACGTTCGCCTGAACATCGCCAAACGGTAGCCCCCGAAGCTCGCGCCCTGGGGAAACTCCATCAGCCCCAGGGCCGCAGCCAGAGCACCCATCCCGCCAGGCCCAACTGCACGACCAGGGTCAGCGTCGCGCCGACCGCCTGGATGGGATTCGTGCGGAGCAGCCCGAAGGCATGCGCCAGGCGCGCCACGAGCAGCGCACCGCCGAAGACATGGAGCGCCGTCGAGTTCCCACCGCTCAGCTCCGCCAACAACAGCAGGATGAGCGCCAGGGGAACCTGCTCGACGTTGTTGCCATGCGCGCGGATGGCGGACCCGAGGCCGGCATGGCCTCCGTCGCCCCGGAACACCTTGAGCTTCGTGCGGACCAGGCTGACGTTGATGGAGAGCGCCAGCGTGAGGAAGGCGTTGAGCGCGGCGTAGAGCGAAGTCACCGGGACCAGGGAGAGCGTGCCGAGCAGGGGATTCGTCAAAGAGAGAGCCTCCAACCACGAGAAGGCTGGGACGCTAGCCGTTTCATGACGCCCGTGGGATGCGACGACTCCTGCGTTGACGCCGCGAGGGTTGACTGTGACCCTGCGTCCCGTGTCCTTGAACCCCCAGGCGGAAGCGTTCTTCACGGCATCAGGCGTTCGGCTCCGGCGGCGGGGTTCTCGTCCAGGCGCCTTCAACTGGCTGATGCTCCCGGGCGGGCCGGGGATTGGCTCCGAGAGCCTGTTCGGCCTGGCGGACGCGTTGGACGTTCCCGGGACCTGCTGGATGGTGGACCTGCCGGGAGACGGGTCCAACGTCTCTCCTCCCGGTGCGTCCGAGAATCCCTACGACGTGTGGCCGAGGGTTCTCATCGAGGCCGCCCAGGCACTTCCGAACTGTGTCTATCTGGGGCACTCCACGGGCGGCATGTATCTGCTGTCCGTGCCGGAACTGGAGTCGCTCCTCGTGGGCCTGGTGCTCGTGAGCACGGCGCCGGACGCGAACTGGCGTGCGCCGTTCTTCGAGATGACCCAGCGCCATCCCCTGCCCGAGGTCGACGCCGCGACCCGGCGTTATGAAGCCGAGCGCACGGATGAACGGCTCCGCGACATCGCGGTGGCGTCGGCGGAGTGGAACTTCACGCCGGAGAGCGTCGCAGCGGGGCGCGAGCTGTTGCGGCGGATGCCCTACAACCGCGCGGCGGTGGACTGGTCCGACCGGAACTTCGACGAGACGTACGTCCACACCTGGTGGCCGCGCTCCCTGCCCACGCTCATCATCAGCGGCGCCGAGGACCGCATCGTCCAGCAGACGCCCTGGTCGCAGCCCGCGTTCCAGGGGCCGCACATCCTCCACCAGCGGGTGGAGGGCGCCGCGCACTTCCCCTGGATGGAACGCCCGGACGCCGTGGCTTCCGCAATGCGCGCGCTGGTCGCCCGGATGACGCCTCGTCCCTGAGCCCCCAGGTCTTGCACCAGCCTACGTCCTCGCCGAGCATCGACCCGTGTCTCCCCTCCCCTCTCACGTCCTGGCTGACCGCTTCGTGCGCACGCGCGCACGGGAAGCCGCGCTCGTCCTGGGCGCTGCGCTGTGCACCGCGCTCTTCGCCCAGGTCTCCATCTCCGTGCCGGGCTCACCCGTGCCCATCACGGGACAGACGCTCGCGGTCGTCCTCACGGCGGCGGCGCTCGGCCCCGGGCGTGGCCTTGCCGCGCAGGTCGCCTATCTCCTTCTGGGCGCGGTGGGACTGCCCTTCTTCGCGAAGGGCGCCAGCGGATGGGGAGCGCTCGCCGGTCCGACGGGCGGCTTCCTGGTGGGCTTCCTCCCCGCCGCGTTCCTCGTGGGCCTCGCGGCGCGCCATGGATATGACCGGCGGTGGTGGACGGCGGTTCCGCTCTTCCTCGCGGGCCAGCTCCTGGTCCTGCTCATCGGCGTGTCGTGGCTCCACGTGAAGGCCGGGCTCGACTTCGCCACGGCCTTCCAGAAGGGCTTCGTTCCCTTCATCCCCGGGGGAGTGCTCAAGGCCGTCATCGCGGGTGTGATCATTCCCCTCGCCTGGAAATACACGCGGCCTCGCGCGCCCTGAAGCGGCGCGGACGGGGTGGGCGTCAGCCCGCGCCGCGCGGCCGTGAACGCCGGGGCGTCGTCAGCTCTTGCGCGAGCGCTTCACGCAGGATGCCCGCCAGTTGGGCCACGGTCTCGCTCGGCTCCCGTTCGGCCCTGAGCAGGTACACCGGAATGCTCCCCAGCGCGGGCAGGCCCGAGAGGCCGGGCTCCAGCACGGCCAGCGTCTTCGGCAGACCGAAGGCCGTCCGCAGCGTCACGCCCAGCCCTGCCTCGGCCGCCGCCCAGAGGCCCGCGAGGCTCGGGCTCGCGAACGCGATCCGCCAGGCGAGCCCCTTCCGGTCCAGGGCGGTCGTGCAGGCCTCCCGGAAGACGCATGGCGCTTCGAAGGCGATGAGCGGCAGCGGCTGGCCGCGACCCTCCATGCCCTGCCAGCCAGACGGGCCAATCCACACGAGCGGCAGCTCGGCGACGCGCTCACTGCATCCCCGCGCCCCACTGCTCCAGGCGAGCGCGAGGTCCAGCTTGCCCGTCATGACGTGGTTGACGAGTTGAGCGTTGCGCTCGGTACGCACCTCGATGCGCACCGCCGGATGCGCGCGCGCGAAGGCGCTGAGCACCCGGGGCAGCCAGGTTTCAGCGAAGTCCTGCGGCAAGCCCAGACGGACCTCTCCCTCCAACTCGCTGCCTCGCAAGCTGTCCACGGTCTGATCATTCAATTCGAGGATCCGCCGCGCGCGGCCCAGCAGCACCTCCCCCGCCTCGGTCAGGACCAGGCCTCTTCCGGAGCGTTCGACCAGCGCGCGGCCCACCTGCTCCTCCAGCTTGCGCAGTTGGGAACTCACCGCTGACGGCGACCGGCCCACTCGTGCGGCGGCCCGGGCGAAGCTGCCCAGCTCGAAGGCCGTCACGAACGTCCGCAAGACATCCATGTCCAGGTTGATCCGGGGGAGCATCGTTCGATTTCCTCGAACCCAGGCTTCCAGACTTCGGATTTTTCGGCAAGGCGGGTCCGGGATACGACGCCGGTCATGCCGGCCTCTCCCGCCCATCCTCGAAGCGTCAGGGTCATGCCATTCGTTGTCGCCACGGTGGCCGTCTGGATGGTTTCGGCGGCGGCGCACGCGCAGGCCCCCTCCGCGTCCCCGTCCTGGCCGCTGCCCCAACCCGCGCCCACGCCACCGCCCATCGCGGCGCCGCGAGACACGCCCTTCCCCGGCACCATTCGACTGCGCGTCGATGCCACCGACACGGCGCGCGGTCTCTTCCGCGTCACGGAAACCCTCCCGGTCACGCCTGGAAGGCGGTTGACGCTGTTCTTTCCGCAGTGGCTTCCAGGGGACCATGGGCCCACCGGGCAGTTGGACGGACTCGCGGGGCTGAAGGTCCAGGCAGGGAAGAGAGTCCTTGCGTGGACCCGCGACGCCGTCCAGGTCGCGGCGTTCCACATCGACATCCCCGCCGGAGTGACGTCCATCGACGTGCACTTCCAGTTCCTTGGTGCCACGGAGCCGCGCGTGGGCCCGGTGGTGGCCACGTCCACGATGATGGATCTGCAATGGCACAACCTGGTGCTGTATCCCGCGGGCCATTACGCCCGGCGCATCACCTGTGTGGCCAGCGTGAAGCTGCCGCCCGCGTGGGAGTTCGCCTCGCCGCTGACCGTCGCCCAACGGGAGGGCGATGAGGTCCGGTTTCAGCCGGTGACGCTGGACACGCTGGTCGACTCGCCCGTGATTGCCGGCCGCGCCTTCAAACGCATCCTGTTGAGCGAGGACCCCGTCCCGGTCCACGTGAACATCGTCGCCGACGACGCCGCGAGCCTCGAACCGCCTCCCGGCTTCGTCCAGGGCTACCAGGCGCTGGTGCAACAGGCCTACCGGCTCTTCGGCTCGCGACACTATGACCAGTACGACCTGATGGTCTGGCTGGCGGACGGCTTCGGCCCCAGCTACTTCGAACACCTCCGCTCGGGCGAGAACGCCGTACCCGCCGACTTCTTCACGACCTGGAAGGACCGGCCCGGGCACCGGGGCCGGCTGGCGCATGGGTTCGTCCATTCGTGGAACGGCCTCTTCCGCCGCCCCGCGGAGATGTGGACGCCGAACTTCAACACGCCGGAGCGCGATTCGCTGCTCTGGGTGTTCGAGGGATTGACCTCATACTGGCAGGACGTGCTCACCACCCGGGCGGGTTTGTGGACGCGGGAGGACGCGCTCGATGACCTGGCCGCGAACGCGGCGGCCATGGCCAGCCGCCCCGGCCGGCGCTGGCGCCCGCTCCGGGACGTGACGAACGACGCCATCGTGCAGCGCCGCAAGCCGCTCTCCTGGAAGGGCTGGCAGCGCGACATGTTCGATGCCTACTCCGAGGGCCAGTTGATCTGGCTGGAGGCCGACACGCTCATTCGGGAGCGCAGTGGCGGCCGCAAGTCACTGGATGACTTCGCTCGCGCGTTCTTCGGCGTGCGCCCGGACAGCCAGGTGACGATGACGTACACGCTGGAAGACATCGTCACCACGCTCAATGACATCCAACCCCATGACTGGGCAGGCTTCTTCCGCTCCCGGATTGAAGAGATGCACGACGCCCCGCCCCTGGAGGGAATCACACGAGGCGGCTACGCGCTCACCTGGGGCGAGCAACCCACGGATGCCGTCCGGCGCGCCGAAGCGGCGAGCGGGAACGTGGACCTCGGCAACTCCCTCGGCATGACACTCGCGAAGGACGGAAAGGTGCTCCGGGTGGATTGGGAGAGGCCGGCCTTCGAGGTGGGCCTGCTGCCCGGCGCGGTGGTGACGGCCGTGAACGGGAGCCCCTACGACGCGCAACGGCTGAAGGACGCCGTCAAGGCCACCGCGCACCAGCAGCCCTTGCGGCTCTCCTGGCGCCAGGGCACGGCCACGCGCTCCGCCCTCATTCCCTGGCATGAAGGCTTGCGCTACCCCCGGCTGCGGCGGGTCGAGGGCACACCGGCGCTCCTAGATGAAATCCTGGCGCCGCGAGACTGACTCCGCGAGGCCCACCGGTTTCATCCCAGCACACGGCGGTCTCGTCCCGCGCGCCGGCGGTTTCGTCACATAACGCCCGGGTGAAAGGGAGCAGGCCGGTATCTCCCGGTGCGCCGTGCGGCTGTCCGCACGCGTCCCGAGGAGTCACCGTGAACATCCGAAATTCCGTTCTCGCGAGCGCGCTGGTCCTGACGTCCCTTCCAGGTTGTCAGGGAGAAGACCCACCGGAGGCCAGCATGGGCACCGTCGCGCAGGAGCTCACCTGCGTCAACGTGATGCCCGTCATGACGGGCTCGACGACACCAGCCGGCGTCGTCACGCGCTCCAGCGCGTACAGCGCGGAGTACGAGGCCTGGAAGGCCTTCGACGACCCCTCCTCCACGTCGATGTGGATCTCCGCGCGGGGCAACACGCCCGCGTGGATCGGCTACCAGATGCCCGCGAACAACGTCACCATCCATCGCTATGCCATCGTCTTCCACAACGGCTCGACCCTCACCTCGCGCGCCCCCAAGAACTGGACGCTGCAGGCCTGGAACGGCTTGACCTGGGAGGCCATCGATACCCGCACCAATCAGACGAACTGGGCCGGCTACGAGCGGCGTGAGTTCACGCTCGCCACCCCCGCGACAAACACCTATTTCCGGCTGAACGTGACGGACGACAACGACGCTCGCACGGGCATCGAGGTCGTCTCCATGCGCCAGCTGGAACTGATCCACTGCGCGAACGCCGGACCCTACACCCCTGTCACCGCCCTCTGGACGCGGAGCGCGGGCGCCGCTGGGTCCTGGGCCCAGGTGCAGGGAATGGCCGGAGACCCGGCCGGACGCTCCTACGCCGCGGGCATCACGACGGGCGGACTGCTGGGCAACCCGATGGTGGGCCTGATGGACGCCTTCCTCCACGCGCGCGACTGGAACGGCAACGTCGTGTGGTCGAAGCAGATCGGCGTCCCGGGGGGCGTCACCCTGGGTTACGACATCGCGCGCAACAGCACCTGGGAGGAGCTGTTCGTGGCCGGCTTCACGAGCGGGTCGCTCGATGGCTCGCCGCTCGTGGGCGAGCGGGATGCCTTCCTGACGAAGTACCGCTACACCGGCGTCCGTCAGTGGACCCGGCAGGTCGGCGGTCCGGGCGTCCTCACGGAGGGCTACGCCGCCGCGGTGGATGATATGGGCAACTCCTTCCTGGCCGGCTCCGCCAACGGCGGCGTGGATGGGAACACGCGCATCGGTACCTTCGACGCCTTCGTCACCAAGTTCGACTCCACGGGCGTCAAGCAGTGGACCCGCCAGTTGGGCAAGCTGAGCGCGACCACGCACGCGCGCAGGGCCGCGGCCGACGCGGCGGGCAACGTCTACGTCTCCGGGTGGACCACGGGAGGACTGGATGGAAACACCCTCACGGGCGCCCAGGACGCCTTCATCGTGAAGTACGACGCCGCGGGCGTGAAGCAGTGGACCCGGCAGCTCGGGTCCCCGGGGAACAGTGTCTGGCTTTATGGCTCGGCGACCGATGCCGCTGGCAATGTCTATCTGGCGGGCTACAGCGGCGGCGGTCTGGGAGGGAACCCGAACGGCACGCCCGGCGTGGATGCCTACCTGGCCAAGTACGACAGCGCGGGCACGCTGCTGTGGACCCGGGAAATCGGCTCCAACAGATGGGTCTGGGGCACCCGAATCTTCATCGACAACACGGGGGTGTACCTGACCGGCCATGGACAGGGGGACGTGGGCAATCCCACCAACTCCACGTTCAGCGTGGCGCACCCCTACGTCGCGAAGTTCAACACGGCGGGCACCCGGCAGTGGCTGGTGCAGCAGAACGCGGCGACGAACGCGGGGGCTGCGTCGCCTGTCTACAGCAACGGGCTGAACCTGGACGAAGCCGGGAACATCTACCTGGGCGGCTACTTCACCGGCGTCCTCGACGGCAACGCGTCGGCCGGTGACCCGGGCACGTTCGTGTCGAGGCTCCCGGCGCAGTAGTCCCTGGAGGGTGGCGGCACGAAGGCCGTGCCGTCACTCCTCCGCGTCGGGGGCCAGCCCCCTGACGACGGCCCCTGCGTTGATCCGCTGGTCTCCCTCGGGATCGGACGCGAGGAAGGCGGCGAGCTCCTTCCGCGCCTCGGTGTAGCGGCGCAAGCCGACGAGCGCGCGGATCTCCAGGCCCCGCGCGTCCCGGTACTCATTGAGCTCCACCGGCGTGGACCCGACCCCGAACTCCGTCTGGAACGCCCGGCAGGCCGTGAGCGCCTCCTGGTGGAACATCCCCGTGGGGACGGTGCAACGCAGCAGGGCCAGCTTGCGGCGGACGGGCTCCGTGGGCTCACCACGCTTCTCCCGCTCGGCGATGTCCTGGGCCGCTTGCGACTCCGCCTTGCGAAGCGTCTCCGTGTTGTCCTTCTGGGACTGTCGTTCGTAGTCGCGGTTGTAGACGACGTTGCGCATCTGGAGCCCGACCGAGCCGGCCATGGGACTTTCCGGGTACAGCCGCAGGAAGGTCTCCCCCTCCTTCGTCATCCGGTCCCACTCCCTCAGGTTCCACAGGGCCATGATGAGCGTCCAGCGGGCCTGTTCATCGGGGAGACGCTCCTTGAAACGCGGCAGGTCCAGCTGGGTGACGCGCTCCGCGTCGCGAGCCAGCGAGCGCCAGCGCTCCCTCATCCAATGGGCATCCAGCAGGCGCAGTGCCGCCGCTGAACGCGCCAGTGGCGGGAGGCTCGTGTCCTCGACGAGGGCGCGCGTCCGAGGCACCTGCTCCGGTTGGGTGGGCAGGAGCGGGTCCAGGGGCGGAGGGACCGCCGGCTCCACCGCCGCGGGCGTCGGGCTCCTGGCGGGAGGCGCGGTTTCCTCCGGGGGGCGTGGCGTTTCCATCGTGGGTTCCTGGCGAGGAGGGGCGGTCGTGGAGTTCCGGAGGAAGACCGCCACGCCAGGCAGCGCGAGGCCGGCGGCCACCAGCAGGGCGGTCAGCACCGTGGACACGCGGCGGCGCTCCGGGACCGGCTCTGCCTCCTCTTCGCCTTGGACGTACAGCGTGCCGCCGCGGCGTTCGGGCGGGGCGTCCTCGGGGTCTCGGTCTGGAAGGCGTTGCGTCACGGTTTGGGGAAAGCATAGCGGAACCCGCTTCCTCCGCTACGCTGCGAGGCTTGCACGAGAGGAATCACAGTCTGCGTTCGACTCCCAGGGTCTGGGCGCTGGGCATGGCCGCGGGAGTCCTCGGCGCCCTTCCCCACGCGCTGCGCGCCTATGCGGTGGAGCCTCGCGATTTCCTCCTCAAGTTCGCCCTGGAGCTGGTGCCCTACAGCGCGTGGGCGCTGCTCGGGCCGCTGGTGCTGGCGGTCTTCCAGCGCGTGCCGCTCGAAAGCCCCCACGTGGCCCGCCGCCTGGGAGTGCTGCTCGTGGCCGGGGTGGGCTTCGTCCAGCTTCACGTGCTGCTGCTCTCGCCGGTCCTCGCGGCGCTCCAACAATGGAACGCACACGGCAGGTCCTTCCCCCAGGGGTTGTGGGGCCTGCTGCTCGAACGCGGCGCGGTGGGCTTCTTCGAATACCTGCTCTTCCTCGCGGCCTGGACAGCGCTGCGGACCACACGGCGTCTGCGCGAGCGGGAGCTTGCCCAATCGCGACTCGCGCTCCAACTCGCGGAGTCCCGTTTGCAGGCGCTGCGTGCGCAGTTGGACCCGCACTTCCTCTTCAACACCCTGAACGCGGTGACGGGGTTGATCCGCCAGCAGCGCAACCCCGAGGCCGTGGAGGCGCTCGCGGATCTGGGGCACCTGCTGCGCGTGAGCCTGGAGGGCCAGGGCGACCATGAGGTGCGGCTGGAGGACGAGCTGGAGCTGGTGCGCCGCTTCCTGGGCATCGAGCAACTCCGGTTCGGCCCAAACCTCTCCATCCAGTTCTCACCGGCGCCGGACACGCTGAAGGCCCGGGTGCCCGCGCTCATCCTCCAGCCCCTGGTGGAGAACGCCATCAAGCACGGCATCGCCCGCAGCGAGGCCCAAGGCCAGGTCCACGTGCGCTCCGAACGCCGGGGCGACCGGCTGTTGCTCGAGGTGATGAATGACGGGCCCGGACTGCGCTCGGGAGGAGTCCGGGGCACGGGCATCGGCGTGAACAACACCCGTGCCCGCATCCAGCAACTCTACGGCGAGCGGTATGGACTGGTGTTGGAGGACCTGCCGGAGGGCGGCGTGGTCGCGAGGGTGGAGTTGCCGTTCGTGGAGTCGCGCCATGGGTGAGCCACAGCGTGGCGGAGGGTGGCGGGTCCTGGTGGTGGATGACGAGCCGCTGGCCCGGAGCAACGTGACGCACCTGCTGGCCCAGGCCCCCGACGTCACCGCCGTGCAGGAGTGCGAGGGAGGGCAAGACGCCATCGCGGTCATCCTGCGGGAGCGGCCGGACCTCGTCTTCCTGGACGTGCAGATGCCCGGGTGTGATGGCTTCGACGTGCTGCGCGAAGTGGGCGTGGAGCGGATGCCGCCCGTCATCTTCGTGACCGCCTTCGACCAGTACGCGGTGCGTGCCTTTGAAACGAACGCGCTGGACTACCTGCTCAAGCCCTTCAGCGACTCGCGCTTCCGGGACGCGCTGGACCGCGCACGGCGCCAGCGCGCCCAGGGGAAGGACCAGGAGTTGCTGCGGCATCTGTCCGCGCTGCTCGAACAGCACCGGCCCCCACCGCCGCCGCCCGAACCGGTGGAGCGCATCGCGGTGAAGACAGGCGGCAAGGTGCTGCTGATTCCCGTCGAGGAGCTGGACTGGTGCGAGGCGGAAGGCAACTACGTCATCCTCCACGCGGGCACCCGTTCGCCCATGCTCCGCGAGACGCTGAACCAGGTGGAGCAGTGGCTGAATCCGCGCCGCTTCGTGCGCATCCACCGCTCGCTGCTGGTCAACGTGGACCGCATCCGCGAGATGGAGCCCGACGTGGACAAGGGCTGGGTCGTGGTGCTGCGCGATGGCACACGCCTGCGGCTGAGCCCCAACCGCAAGGCCGCCGTGGAGGCCCTGCTGCGTCAGTCGTTCTGACCCCGTGCACCGTCAAGGACAGTTCAACGTCGCTGGGGAAGGAAGGTTGTTCGGGTTCTGCGGAAGCGGCTGGGGATCCGCCGGAATCGTCCAGGAGAAGTCCGTGGTCGTGAAGCCCGCGAACCAGGGGTACGTGGCGAAGTTGATGGGCGCCTTGTAATCACAGGGATACGAGGGCGTCTGGAGCACCCACGCCGCGGGCGGACTGCTGGCGGTGTTCGCGAAGGCGCTGGCCACGGCCGCGGTGCCATGACACGTCATGCAGTTGCTCTGGACGCCCACGGGGATGTTCGGTGAGGTCTCCAGGTAGGGGTTGAAACAGACGGTCATCTTGCTGCTCCCCCTGCCCTGGGTCTGGTTGTAGGCGGTGCACATCGCATAGTTGCGCCCCGCCCCCGTGACCTTGTCCGTCATCCCCTTCTTGCTTCCGGGAAAGTCATCCGGCGCGTCGCTGCCGGGCTGCCACCAGAAGGTCTGCCACGTCCAGTTGACGAGCTCCTTGGTGTTGACGTGCATCGCCGTGAGCACGGCGTAGTCGCCCGCTTCCGCCTCGAGCCCTTCGATGGTGGTGCTGTTGAAGGCCTTGGCTTCGTCGGCCGTCATCTGGAAGGAGTAGAGGGCGGAGAGCGGCGTGTGCAGGTAGTGCTCGCAGCTGAGGATCGCGGACCCGGGATGGGCGCTGTTCACCTGGTCGATGAGTGGCTCCACGCCCTGGATCTGCTCGGCGGTGGCCTCCGTGATGGGAGCATCCGCCGGCGCCGTGGGGTCCACGATGGCGCACGTCAGCCACAGCGAGGGCGTGGGATGGCACTTGTCCGCCTCTTGTTGCTCGGGCGTGCACGTAGTGTCTGAGTTGACGCTGCCCGCGAGGCCCCTCCACACGGGCACTGGCGTGGGCTTGTGCTTCTTCACCAGGTACAGCACGGGCTTGAGCTCCATGGCCGCCGAGCCCCGGTTCCCCGCGGAGGGCGCGGTGTACGGCGCCTGCTGCACCGTCCGCTGCGCGGTGGGTGTATTCGCCGGCCACTGGCTGTTGAGGTCGGCCAGGCTGGTGAACCGGTTGTAGAAAAACGCCGGTCCCCCCGGCGCGACCGGATGCCCCTGCGTCAGGTACGCGGCCATCTCCGGATTGAACTTGTTGAAGGAGACGAGCTGGTCGGTGGGGGTGACGACCGGGCCCGAGCCCGCGGGATGGTGGAACTGGCGGGGCCCGTGGAAGCCATGGGTGGCCTTGCGCCGCGACACGTCTGGCGTTGGCTGATCCGGGGCCGGGAAGAGCTCCTCGCCATTCCAGGTGTCCCAGACGGGCATGGGGAGCCCGGTCCCCGGGTAGGCCTGTCCGGAATCGGCATGCAGACCGGCCCAGAGGTTCCAGGCCTTGGGGGTGATGCGGGCGGTGTTCCACGCGTCCGCCCACTGCTGGATTTCCTCCCGGCTGCCTGGAAAGTCATATCCAGGAGGGATGGGGGTGGGAGTAATCCATGGGTCGCGAGGCTTGCAGGCGACCAGGATACAGACGCAGGTCAGCAGGAGGGTCCGAACGGGATGGCGCATGGGTGAAATGCAAACGCATGCACCCGAAATGTCTTTGCGGCTCAGGGAGGAGACACGGCCACGCGCTGCCCCACGGCGCCGAACTCCAGGTGTGTCACCTTCGCGCGGGACGGCCCCAGCGCGGGCAGGATGAACCACGCAGCGCCCACCAGGGCCTGGGGCCTGCGCAGCGTCACCCCTGGCTCCAACACCCGCTCCACGATGCCGTCGGGGCCGTGGAAGGTGACCCGCAGCGTCTGTGGCACGCCGAGCGCCCGGACATAGAAGGCGTAGCGCTCAATGCCATGGCCCAGGCTCCGCGACGCGAACCCGAGCACCTCCAGGTTCCCCTGCCGCACGGACAGGGGCGTGATGCCGTCAGGCAGGGGCGCGGGCTGGGGTAGCGGCGCGTCCAGGTCATAGGCCCGCAGCGCGGCCTGGGGCGGCACCCCGGGCACGGGCGCGTAGGGCTCCGCGAGCGGCGAGACGAGGTACGGGTGATACCCGCGCTCGTGCGCGAGGGCCACGTCCGGAGCCCGCCGGTACGTCATGCGCCCGCTCCAGAACATGAGGTTCAGGTTCTCGAAGTTGAGCGGCGGGTCCGAGTCCAGCGCGGCGAAGACGACGCTGCGCTTCGGCGTGTTCCGGGACAGCGCCAGGCCCACCTCGCGCGAATAGCTGACGTACAGCTCTTCGAGGTGCGCGTCCTCGTAGCGCGCCTTCTCCACCGGCAGCGTGATGGCCAGGTGCCAGGCGAGCACGCCCGACGCCGCGAGCCCCAGCACCCCGGTCATCCATTCGGGTTGGCGCGCCAGCCGCCACACCACGGCGGTCATCGCCCCCGCGAAGAAGACCATCACCAGCCCTTCGGCGAGCCCCGGAAGCGTCCGCGTCTGGTCCCAGGACGCGGGGAGCGACTCGCGCATGCGGGTCAGCGCGGGCAGGTGCTCCATGGCCAGCGGCGTGCCGAGCGCCGCCAGCAACAGCGCCGCGAGCGTCGGATGGCGCCACGCGTCCGAGCCCGCGATGGCCAGCGCGGCGAGGACCGCGGGCACGGCGCCCCAGGCAATGGCCGGGACCTTCACCGTGCCCAGCGACAGGACGAGCCATGTCGCGCCCACCCACAGCGCGAGCCCCACCGTCTCCAGGTCCCGCTTGCGCACGGCGCGCACCAGCAGCCAGCAGAACGCGACCAGGGGCAGCACGTTCGGGAGCGGCTGGAAGCTCGTGCGGTTGACCTCGTTGAGGACGGCGTCCAGCGGGCGGCGCCAGGGGCCCACGTCCACGGTCGGATCATGGAAGAGGTGCGCTCGAGTGACGCGCGACTCCAGGTCATGCAGCTCCGGCCAGCGCCACCCGGAGTAGAGGCTCCACGGCGCCGCCACCACTCCGGCCGCGGCCACCATGGCCAGCACCGTGGTGAACCTCGGGCCCGGACAGAAGCGCAGGCGGCTCAGGCCCCACAGCGTCGCGGCCACGCCCAGCGGCGTCAACGCGAGCCCCGTCTTGCAGAGGTAGCCCAGCCCCACCACCGCTCCCGCCGCGAGCCCCCACCGCCAGGAGTTCTCCCGGGTGGCGTGGAAGAGCAGCGCCACCGCCACGGCGTTGCACCCCGCCAGCGTGCAGTCCGTCACGTCCCCGAAGAAGCGCCCCTGCACCAACTGCCAACCGAAGGGCAGCGCCAGGAACCCCACCGCCGCCAGCGTGGCCCACAGCCGCCCCGCGGGCCGTCTGGCGATGAGGTAGATGGCGGCCCCCGCGGCCAGGTGGCCCAGGAGCGAGGCCAGCCGCAGCGCGAGCGGCGTCACGCCCACGACGTGCATCATCAGCGCCCCGAACCAGAAGGGGCCCGTGGGCTTGTGCATCCAGACGTTCGCGGCCCACCAGTGCCGGATGTCGCTCGGGTAGAGCGGGTCCTTGTAGATGTGCGGCGTGAAGAAGGTGTCGTGCGTGCCGCGCGCGGCGGCCTGATGCATCGCCTCGTCCCAGTTGTAGATGGCGGGATGGGCCAGATGCGGCGCCAGCTGCGCGAGCCCCCACACCACGAGCGCCACGACAATCAGGCCGTCGAACTTCGTCCGGTACGGGTCAGGGGCGCGGTAGGTCTGGAGGGGGGCGTTCATCGGAAGGGGGCAATTCACCACCCACGCCCTGGGACCGCAAGCCGCGCAGGAGCGGCCGCCCGAGCCGATTCCGGAGCAGGAACGGACCAGACGCCGCAGGTCCGGACCGTGTGTCCGCCCCCGGTTTCGGGCCCAATCCCCTCCCGCGTGCTCATGGGACGGGCGGGGT
>NZ_RAWP01000068.1:0-54118 GCF_003668935.1 Corallococcus sp. AB032C
GTCGCGGGGATGTATATGTGAAAGAGAGACAGGAGGCCCCCCGTGCCCTTCCCCCGGACTCACGGGGTGGGCAGGCGCGGCGGTGGATGTCTGTGTTTGGCGAAGCGGCAGGCGCTGGAGGCGCGGAGTCCTCCTTCCCTCCCGGGCCAGAAGCGGTAGGTTCGCGCGCCATGAACCGCCTCCGGGAACTGCGCTCGGTCCTGAACCTCACCGTCCTCGTGGCGGGCTTGGGCTACTTCGTGGACCTCTTCGACATCACGCTGTTCGGCGTGGTGCGCGTCGCGTCGCTGAAGGACCTGGGCATCACGGACCCCTCGGACATCTTCCAGAAGGGGCTGTTCATCTACAACGCGCAGATGGCGGGGATGATGGTGGGCGGCCTCTTCTGGGGCCTGCTCGGGGACAAGCGGGGACGGCTGTCCGTGATGTTCGGCTCCATCCTCCTGTACTCGGTGGCCAACCTGCTCAACCCCTTCGTCTGGGACGTGAACAGCTACGCCGCGTGCCGCTTCCTCGGAGGCCTGGGGCTCGCGGGCGAGCTGGGCGCGGCCATCACGCTGGTCGCCGAGTCCCTGCCCAAGGAGAAGCGTGGCCTGGGCACCACCGTCGTCGCCACGCTGGGCATGCTGGGCATCGTCGTCGCGGCGCTCGTCGCGCAGCACCTGCACTGGAAGGCGGCCTATGTGACGGGCGGGGTGATGGGCCTGCTGCTCCTCTTCGCGCGCTTCAAGGTGTCCGAGTCCGCCCTCTTCACCCAGAAGTCCGGCCCCGCGAAGGGGAACCCGCTCCTGCTCCTCACGGGCGGACGCTTCTCCAAGTACCTGGGCTGCATCCTCGTGGGCGTGCCCATCTACTTCACCACCGGCATCCTCTTCGTCTTCGCCCCGGAGCTGACGGCGGGCCTCCACGTGCAGGGCACGGTGACGGCGGGCAACGCCATCCTCTTCGGTAGCGTGGGCCTGACGCTGGGGGACCTGTCCTCCGGCTTGCTGAGCCAGTGGCTCCAGAGCCGCAAGCGCGCCGTGGGCTTCAGCCTGTGCGTCTGGTTCGCGCTGGTGCTCGTGTACGGGCTCATGCCGGGCCTCACCCCGACGCTCATCTACGCGCTGACCTTCCTCATTGGCCTGAGCGTGGGCTACTGGGCGGTGCTCGTCACCATGGCGGCCGAGCAGTTCGGCACCAACATCCGCGCCACCGTGGCCACGTCGGTGCCCAACTTCGTGCGCGGCTCCGCGGTGATTGCCGCCACCGCCTTCGGTCAGCTCAAGGGCTCCCTGGGCGTGGCGCACGCGGCGCTCGCAGTGGGCGCGGTGTGCTTCGTCCTGGCGCTCGTCGCCCTGGCGCGGCTGGCGGAGACCTTCCACCGCGACCTGGACTTCGTGGAGTCCGTGAGCGACGCGAAAGCGGACGTCCCCACCAGCTCCGGCGCCTGAGTCCTCAGGCGGGCGGCGGCACCCGCAGCCGCCACGCCAGCACGCGGCCGTCCAGCCCCAGCACGAACACGAGCGGCCCGCGCACCACCGGCCGCGTGCGCAGCGGCGTGTCCGCCCGCACGGTGAACGCAGGCGTCCAGCCCGGCGCCTTGAGCGCGACCAGGTTCCCCTCGTGGCCAGAGGTGGGCACCAGCAGCAGGTCCTCCAGTCCCACCTGCACCCGGCCCACCAGCGGCGAGGGCAGCACCACCCGCGCCACCTCCCGGCCCTCCGAGGTGGACAGCCCCACCAGCGACGACGGCCCCGCGCCCACCCACAGCGCGCCCAGCGCCCGCGCGGGTGGCCCCGTCAGCCCGTCCGAGAAGCGCTGCTCCCAGCGCGTGCTCCCGTCCTTCACCGACAGCGCCAGCAGCCGGCCCGGCCGCGTGGCCACGAACACGGTGTCGCGCTCCGAATCCAGCCCCACCACGTCCTTCACCGGTTGCGACCAGCGAGGCTCACCGCTCCGGGCGTCCAGCGCCCACAGCCCGGAGCCAAGCGGCACCACCAGCACGTCCGCCACCAGCACCGGCGCCGCCCGGAGCCCCGGGGCCACGGATGGCTGTGGCTCCAAGGATTCCGCCGACGCGGGCGCGGGGGCCTTGGGCGCCGGCCGCTTCCAGCGCTCCTGCCCGGAGTCCACCGCCAGGGCGCGCACCGCGCCGTCTGGCGCCACCAGGAAGACGGTGTGTCCCGCGTCGTCCCCCACGGGCGGTGTCAGCACGGGCGGCTCGCCGCCCAGGCGCCAGCGCTCCTTGCCGTCCTCGAGCGACAGGCAGGCCACCTCGCCCACCACCGTCCCCACGACGACGCTCTCTCCGGCCAGGGCGGGGGCCACCGCCACCTCTCGGCCCAGCCGGGTGGTCCACACCGGCCGGCCCTCTCGGTCCAGGCGCACCACCGTGCCCGCTTCGTTGCCCAGGAGCACCCCGTCCGAAAGGGCCGTGAGCCCCGTCCGTGAGGACGCATTGCTGGAGTACTGGAAGGCCAGTTCCACCGGCGCCCGCTGGCACGCCATGACGGCCAGCGTCAACATCAGGCAGGTCAGCAGGGGCAGGCGTGGACAGGCGCGGGACGGCATGGTTTGGGGGAGGATGACGCAAGCGAGGAACTTCGACCATGCCCACGATTCGTGAAGACGAAACCCCCAACGCCACCGGCATCCCTTCATCCGCCCGGCGTACGGACATCATCCCGCCTCCCACGCTGGCGGTGACGGAGGAGCTGCTCCACGCGCTCCCCAAGACGGACCTGCACTGCCACCTGGACGGGTCCATGCGGCTGAAGACCATCCTGGAGCTGGCCGAGCAGCAGAAGATCAAGCTCATGGCCGACACCGAGGACGGCCTCGCCAAGGCCATCCACATGGGCCAGGTGTGCAAGAGCCTGGAGGAGTACCTCGTCGCGTTCGACGTGACGCTCTCCGTCCTGCAGACCGCCGAGTCCCTCTACCGCGCCGCCTACGAGCTGGCCGTGGACGCCGCCGCGGAGAACGTGCGCTGGCTGGAGGTGCGCTACTCGCCCGCGCTGCACCTGCAGAAGGGCCTGAAGATGACCACCGTCATCGACTCCGTGCTGGAGGGCCTGCGCGCCGCCAAGAAGGAGACGGGCATCAAGTGCGCCGTCATCGTCTGCGGCATCCGCCACATCAACCCGCAGACGTCCATGCGCCTGGCGGAGCTGTCCGTCGCGTACAAGAACCGCGGCGTCGTGGGCTTCGACCTGGCGGGCGCGGAGGCCAGCTTCCCCGCCAAGGACCACCTGGACGCCTTCCGCCTCATCCTCAAGAACAACGTCAACTGCACCGCCCACGCCGGTGAGGCCTACGGACCGGAGTCCATCTCCCAGGCCATCCACTCGCTGGGCGCGCACCGCATTGGCCACGGCACCCGGCTGCGCGAGGACGGGGACCTGCTCAACTACGTCAACGACCACCGCATCCCCATGGAGGTCTGCCCGTCCTCCAACGTCCAGACGGGCGCGGTGTCCTCGCTGGAGTCCCACCCGCTCAAGTTCTATTTCGACTACGGCCTGCGGGTGACCATCAACACGGACAACCGCCTCATCACCGACACCACCGTGACGAAGGAGCTGTGGCTCGCCCACCGCGAGCTGGGCCTGTCGCTGGAGGACCTCACCACCATCATCGTGTCCGGCTTCAAGAGCGCCTTCCTCCCGTTCCGGGAGAAGCAGGACATGCTGCGGCACGTGAACCAGGAGATCGCCACCACGCTCGCCGCCTTCGAGAAGCGCCCCGTCGCGGCCATGCGCCAGCCGGCCTGAGCCCCCCGCCATGGACGAGACCCACGACATTCCTCCCGCGCCGGACTTCAACCCGTCGCGCGCGAAGGCCGCGCAGGACCTGTCCGTCCCCGCCATCCTGATGCTGGTGATGGCGGGCCTCACCTTCCTGTACTCGCTGGTGAGCATGGTGACCCCCGTGGACACGGAGAGGCTGGCCCCCTTCTTCAACAACCCGGACATGCCCCAGCAGTGGAAGGACGCCGTCACGTGGATGCTGTCGCCCATGGGACGCATCGTGACCACCGCGCCCGGGCTGGTGCTCAACGGGCTGGTGGCCTTCGGCGGCTGGAAGATGAAGAACCTGCAGAGCTACGGCTGGGCCATGACGGCCGCCATCCTCTGCTGCATCCCGTGCTGCGGCCCGTGCTCCTGCCTGTCGCTCGTGCCGGGCATCTGGTCGCTCATCCTGCTCAACCGGCCGGACGTGAAGGCCGCGTTCCGCTGAAGCGAAAAGCAAAGCGGGCGCCCCGGACGTGATTCCGGGAGCGCCCGCTGCTTGAAGACACCTGGCGATGGGTCAGGTGACCTTCATCCCCTTGGGGATGACGACGACGCCGCCGGACGTGACGTGGAAGCGGCGCTTGTCCTCCACCGGGTCGTACCCAATGGTCATCCCGGGCGGAATCTCCACGTTCTTGTCGATGATGGCCCGCTTGATGCGGCATCTCCGGCCGATGGTGACGTTCTCGAAGAGGATGGAGTCCTCCACCTCCGAATACGAGTTCACCCGCACCTTCGGCGACAGCACGGAGCGGTGCACCTGGCCGCCGGAGATGATGCAGCCCTCCGCCACCAGCGAGTCCGTGGCGCTTCCCACGCGCCGGTTCTCCTTGTCCGCGAAGACGAACTTCGCCGGCGGGTAGTTGTTGGGCTGCGTGTGGATGGGCCAGCGGTCGTTGTACAGGTTGAAGGTGGGGTCCACCTCCACCAGGTCCATGTTGGACTGGTAGTACACGTCGATGTTCCCCACGTCCCGCCAGTAGCCGCGCTCCTTGTCCTCCTGGCCGGCCACCGTGTTCTGGGCGAAGTCGTACACGTACACGGGCTCGTGCTTGTACAGCTGGCTGATGATGGACTTGCCGAAGTCGTGCGCGCTCTTCTCGTCCGCCGCGTCGCGCACCACCTGCTTCACCAGCGTGTCCGTGGTGAAGAGGTAGTTGCCCATGGAGGCCAGGCACATCTTCGGGTTGCCCGGCATGGGCGGCGGGTCCTTGGGCTTCTCCAGGAACTGGAGCATCCGCCCGTCCGGCCCCACGTCGATGATGCCGAACTCGTGCCCCTGCTCGATGGGCACCGGAATCGCGGCCACCGTGCACGCCGCCTTCCGCTCGATGTGGAAGTCCAGCATCTTGCGCGTGTCCATCCGGTACACGTGGTCCGCGCCGAAGACGAAGATGTGGTCCGGCTCCTCGTCCGTGATGATGTTGAGGTTCTGGTAGATGGCGTCCGCGCTGCCCTTGTACCAGTCCACGCCGGTGCGCATCTGCGCGGGCACCGCCTCCACGTAGTGACCCAGGAACGCCGTCATGCGCCACGCGCGCGACAGGTGGTTGTTGAGCGAGTCGCTCTTGTACTGGGTCAGCACCTTCATCCGGTACACGCCGGAGTTGGCGAAGTTCGACAGGACGAAGTCGATGATGCGGTAGCGCCCACCGAACGGAACGGCGGGCTTCGCGCGCTCCCGGGTCAGGGGCTCCAGGCGCGTGCCCGCGCCTCCCGCGAGAATCATGGCCAGCAGCTTTGACATAGGTGCCGGCCACGTTAGCCCCCGGCCGCTGGCCCACAATGGCCGTGCGGCCCGTGCAAGCTTTTCCGTTGAGTGCCCAACCGGGCGGGGCGGATGGGAGGAAAGCGACCTCTCGGTTTCGCGGCATGTAGGAGGAGGGGCGCAACCCCGTACGTCCTCTTGGCTTGCGTGGCTTCCATGGACCTTGCGTGCTAGCGTGGCCGGGCGATGTCTGGCGACCAAACGCGAGTCACCAAGATCTCCAGCCTCACCCCGGGACCCGAGCGCGGCGCTGAGTGTTGCCTCGTGCAGATCCACGGCCCTGAGCTGGGCAAGAAGTACGTGCTGGAAGAGACCGAGTTCACCATCGGTCGCGACCAGCACAACCACATCGTGGTGGACCTGGACAATGTGTCCCGCCGCCACGCGCGCATCTGGGGCCGGCAGGGGAAGATGTTCGTGGAGGACCTCCAGTCCACCAACGGCACCTACCTCAACGACCGGGAAGTGCTCCAGGCGCAGCCGTTGCGCAGCGGGGACCTGGTGAAGGTGGGAGGCTCCATCTTCAAGTTCCTCGACGGCGACAACATCGAGACCCAGTACCACGAGACCATCTACACGCTGACCATCGCGGACGGTCTCACCGGCATCAACAACAAGCGCTACTTCGTGGAGTACCTGGAGCGGGAGATGGGCCGCTCGCACCGGTACCAGCGCAAGATGTCGTTGATGATGTTCGACATCGACCACTTCAAGCAGATCAACGACGTGCACGGCCACCTGGCCGGTGACTACGTGCTGCGCGAAATGGCCCAGTCCATCAAACGGCTGGTGCGCCGCGAGCAGTGCTTCGCGCGCTACGGCGGTGAAGAGTTCGCCATCGTCATGCCGGAGGACGGGCCGGACAAGGCGCGCCTGTTCGCGGAGAAGATCCGCAAGCTGGTGGAGGACAAGCGCTTCGTCTTCGAGGACAAGGACATCCCCGTCACCATCTCCCTGGGCGTGGCGGAAGTCGCCTCGGAGATGTCGGAGCCGTCCCAATTCATCAAGGTGGCGGACGCGAACCTCTACAAGGCCAAGAAGTCCGGCCGCAACCGCGTGGTGGGCTGAAGGCCATGGCGGACGAAGCCAGCGGCCCGTCCTTCCTGGCCCGGCTCATCCTCGTCCTGTTGGGAGTGGCCTTCCTGGGCGCCGCCTGGGTGTGGCACCAGAAGGACAAGGACCCGAACGCCGCCCGGCTCGTGGAGCGCGTGAGCGGCGGCCGGGTGCACGGCGGCGCGGCGAACCCGTAAGGGCCCGCCGCGCGGTCTTCCTGAAACGTCAGGTGCCTTCGCGCGACTCGGCCAGCCGGCCGCGGGTGCCGGGCAGGTTTCCGGGCGGCATCTTCCCGTAGAGGTACTGGACGGTGTCCAGCAGCGTCTCGTGGACGTCGCGCGCCTTGAAGCCCAGCTCGCGCTCGGCCTTGGCGGGCTCCAGGTAGAAGAAGTGCTCGCCAATCTCGACCTCCTGCGGGTCGAGCTTGGACACGGTGCCGCGCAGCTTCGCGAACTGCTCCAGCAGCTTGCCGCCCCAGATGTTCACCTCGCGCGGCAGCTTCATGCGCGGGGCGGGCACGCCGGTGAGGCGCTGGAGCCGGTCGAAGAAGTCCGGCATGGCCATGTTCACGCCCATCAGGTGGCGGCCGTACACCTCGCCCTTGGTGAGCGCCTGCACGAAGGCGTCCGCCGCGTCGCGCGCGTCCACGAAGGAGATGCCGCCGCCGGGCATGGCCGGAATCTCCCGGTTGAGGAACTTCACCACCGTCCAGGTGGAGGACAGGCGGTCATCCCCAGGCCCCATCAGCAGGCTGGGGTTGAGCACCACCAGCGGGACGGAGTGCTTGCGGCAGTACTCCAGCGCCAGCTTCTCCTCGTAAATCTTGGACAGGTAGTAGGGCCAGTTGGCGACGGTGGTGATGGGGTAGTCGTCGTCCTCCGTGCCCACGCGGTCGTCCTTGGACACCGCGATGGTGCCGGAGGTGGAGCCCAGGATGACGCGTTGGATGCCCGCTTCGCGCACGTCGCGCAGCAGCTCGCGCGTGCAGTCCACGTGCAGCTCGTACATCCGCCGCGCGTCCTTGCTCTGGAAGGAGACGAGCCCCGCCAGGTGGTAGACGGCGTCCACGCCCTCCAGCGCGCGGCGCACGGCGTCCCGGTCCTTGAGGTCGCCCTGGTGCACTTCCGTCTTCGCGAACGCGGGGCCTGACGGCTTCGAGCGCGCGATGAGGCGCACGTCGTGGCCCGCGGCCGTAAGCCTGGGCACCAGGTGCGTGCCCAGGAATCCCGTGCCTCCGGTGACGAGCAGCTTCACGCGTCCTTCCCTTCCGGCAGGGCCCGGGCGGGCGGGGTGAAGTCCCGGTCCGCGCCCACCTGCTCCAGGTCCAGCACCTTGCCCGCCCTCAGCGAGCGCACCGCTTCCTCCGCGATGTGCGTCACGTAGCGGTAGCCCTCCGAGCGCGCCATGCCCTGCGCCCGGGCCTTCAGCGACGCGTACTCCAGCGCCGGGCCCACGTGCACCTCCAGCTCCTTCGTCTTCGGGAACATGGAGCCCTTGGGCAGCGCTTCGTACGCGCCGTGGATGTACAGCGGCAGCACGTCCACCCCGTAGGTGAGCGACAGGTAGCCCAGCGTCGGCTTGAACTCCATCAGCTCGCCCGTCTTGGAGCGCGTGCCCTCCGGGAAGATGAGGACGTTGAAGCCCTGCCGCAGCGCCTCGCCCGCCACGCGCAGCGATTCACGCAAGCTGCCCTGCCGGTCGATGGGGATGAGGTGGGTGAAGTTCTCGAACCACGCGCGCTTGAGCGGCGTGTCGAAGAAGTAGTCGCGCGCGGCCAGCGACACCAGCCGTTCGCCCTGGTCGCCCAGCACCACGCGCACCAGGCCCGCGTCCAGGTGGCTGGCGTGGTTGGCGATGACGAGGAAGTTGCGGTTCTGCGGGATGAACGTCTTGCCCGTCACCTTCACGTCGAAGACGCCGCCGTAGAGCACCTTCTGCCCGAAGGACAGCAGCTGCCGGCCCAGCGCGGACACCGACTCCGGCACCGGAATCTCCGCTTCCTCCGTGCGCTCGGCTTCCTTCTTGATGTCGCGCGCCCGCGTCTCCTGCGAGGGCCGGCGTCCGGAGGCCACCACCAGCTTGCGCAGGTCCTCCACCGTCTGCACCTGCGTCAGGTCTTCAATGGCGGGCAGCGGCACGCCCGCGCCCTCCAGCGCCACGGACATCTCCGTGAGCATCAGCGAGTCGAAGCCCAGGTCACCAATGAGCTGCGAGTCCGCCCGCACGTCCGACGCCGGGCGGTGGCATACCTCCGCGATGAGCGGGAAGAGCCAGTCCGACACGCCGCCCGTGGTGGGCGCCGCCTGCGCCTTCTCCTTCACGCGGCCCGCGCTGGCGGCCACGCGGTCCAGCCGCTGCAGTTCCTCCACCACGCGCTTGCGCTTCACCTTGCGCGTGGACGTGCGCGGCAGCTCGCCGTCCCAGAAGCGCAGCACCTTCACGCGCCGGTAGAAGGGCATGCCCGCGCTCACCTTGCGGAAGTGCTCCTCCAGCTCGTGGCGGACCTCTTCACGCGGGCGGTCCTTGAAGTCCGGCACGCACAGGCACGCCACCTTCTCGCCGCCGGCGTCATCCGGCAGGCCGACGATGGACATCTCCTTGATGTGCTCGTGCTCCTGGTACAGCTCCTCCAGCTCGTCCGGGTAGACGTTCTTGCCGTTGGCGTCGACGATGACGTCCTTGGCGCGGCCCATGAGGTACAGGCGGCCTTCGTCGTCCATGCGGCCCAGGTCGCCGGTGTGCAGCCAGCCTTCCTTCACCACGGCTTCGGTGGCCTCGCGGTCCCCGAAGTAGCCCGCCATCACGTTCGGGCCCTTGGCCAGCACCTCGCCAATGCCGTCGTTGTCCGGGTTCTGGATCTTGAACTCGATGCCCGGCAGCGCCTTGCCCACCGTGCCCTTCACGCGCTTGTTGGTGGCCTCGGACACCGCCAGCACCGGCGCGGCCTCCGTGAGGCCGTAGCCCTCGCGCATGGTGAAGCCCAGCTCGTGGAAGGCCTGGTGCACTTCTTCCGACAGCGCGGAGCCGCCGGACACCAGCACCTTCACCCGCCCGCCGAACTTGCGATGCACCGGCCAGAACAGCAGCTTGCCCAGGTTGAGCGAGCTGCGGTTGCGCAGCTCCCCGTTGGCCGCCATCAGCGCCTTGAGCGCCTGCTCCACCAGCGGCGGGCGCGCGGCCATCTCCTGCGTAATCTTGCGGTGCAGCAGCTGCCAGAGCGCGGGCACGCCAATCATCGCCGTCACGCGGCCCGTCTCGAAGACGTCGCCCAGCCGGTCCGACGTGAGCTCGTCGATGTACGTGATTTCCGCGCCGCGCATGAACGGCGTGAGGAAGCCGGCGGAGAACTCGAAGGTGTGGTGCAGGGGCAGCACGGACAGCACGCCGTCGCCCACGCCCACGTCGAACGCGCCCGCCAGCTTCGCCACCAGCGCCGCGAAGTTGCGGTGGGTGAGCATCACGCCCTTGGGCGTGCCGGTGGTGCCGGAGGTGAAGATGACGCTCGCCACGTCGTCCGCGGCGGCGGACTTCCTCACCGGGCCAATGCGGTCCGGGAACGCCGGGTCGCCCGTCATGGCCTCCGCGAGGCTGGCCACGCCCACGCCCTCACCCAGCGCCGTGAAGAGACCGGGGAAGTCCTCCGCGACCTGCTCGGACACCAGGCACTGCTTGGCGGCCGCGCGCTTCGCGATGTTGACGACCTCCGCCTCCGTCAGCGCGGGGTCCACGGGGACGGCGGTGCCACCGGCGCGCAGGATGCCGAAGTAGCTGATGGCCCACTCCGGCCGGTTCTCCGACACCAGCAGCACCCGGTCGCCGCGCTTGATGCCCTGGGCCATCAGGTAGCTGCCCACGCGGGCCGCGTAGCGGTGCACCTCGCCGAAGGTGAAGCGCTCTTCCTTCTCTCCCGCTGCCATGCGGAACGCCACCCGGTGGCGGTACGCGTGCACGGTGGCTTCGAAGAGCTCCAG
The DNA here is from genome assembly GCF_003668935.1 of Corallococcus sp. AB032C. Classification (NCBI taxonomy): domain Bacteria; kingdom Pseudomonadati; phylum Myxococcota; class Myxococcia; order Myxococcales; family Myxococcaceae; genus Corallococcus; species Corallococcus sp. AB032C. Next base: position 10,569 of record NZ_RAWP01000068.1, read on the forward strand.
CAGGTCGCGGTGCGCGGGGATGGCGGTGCGCTTCTCGCGCTCCTCGTCCAGGCCCGGGAACACCCACTTCTCCAGGCCGGGCAGGTGCGTGCCCAGGAAGTACTCGCGCCAGTCGATGCGGTCCGGCGCCCAGTCAATCTTCGCGCGGTCCGCCGGCACCATGCGCTCGTAGACGGAGCGCGTGTTGTCGCAGCGGAAGACGTAGCGGTTCTCCCAGAGGAAGGGGAGGAACAGTTCGATGAGGCCGCCGAGGCTGCCCGCCTGGGACTCCACCTCGTCCAGCGCGACGCGGGCCTTGTCCATCATCGCCTGCACGCGGGGCGCGCCCCACGCGGGCCGCACCTCGTCCATGGCCTTCTTCAGCAGCTTCGCGCCCTTCGCCAGCATGGGCGCGCTGAGCAGCTGGAACTCCTGCTTGCTCACGGGCTGCGGCTCGATGCGCGAGCGCAGCGAGTTGACCAGCGAGTTGCCCGTCTCACGGTTGCGGTAGTAGCGGCGGCGGTACAGACCCACCAGCTCCACGGAGCGGCTGGCGAGGAACGGGTTCACGTCACCGGACGCCAGGTTGTAGACGCGGCGCTCCTCCACCTGGATGGCGTGCGCGGTGATGCCCAGCGTGGCGCCCGCCACCTGGTCCACCGGGATGATGTCCAGGATGGCGTGGTCGCCCGCGGGGATGCCGCGCTGGCCCTTGATGCCCGCGTACGCCAGCGGCGCGGACGTGGTGAAGCCTTCGTTCCAGCCGGGGAAGGGGAAGTGCGCCGCGCTCTCCACGATGGAGGGGCGCACGATGGAGTAGCGAAGCCCCGGCGTCCCCGCCATCACCTGTTCGCCCAGGTGCTTGGCGTACGTGTACGTGTTGGGCCAGCCCCAGTGCTGCGCGCGCTCCATGCCCGCGCGGACCAGCTCGCCGGACAGCCACAGCTTGCGCTCGCGGCCCACGGCCAGGCGCAGCGTCTTCTCGTCGGTGGCGTCGCGGCCCTCCTCCTCCAGGCGGTCCAGCGCCTTCTGCCGGAAGAGGGAGGTGAGCGCCTTGTCATCCGCCTGTTCGCGCAGGCGGGCCACGATTTTATCCGCGTCCGCCAGCTCCTGCTCCAGGCTGAAGTCGCGCCCGTCCATCTCCCCCTGCTTGGGGAAGTAGTTCAGCACCTGCTCGTCCTCGAACACGAGCCCGCTGCGGTTGCCCACGACGAACGCGGTGGACATGTGGATGAGCGGCACGCTCCAGCGCAGCGCCAGCGCCACCGCGTTCTTCACGCCGTGGGTGTTGACGTTGAGGCCCACCTCCAGGGACGGATTGAAGGAGACCAGACCCGCGCAGTTGACGATGGCGTGCACCTGTCCGGTGAGCGCGTCGACCTGCGCCTCCTCCAGGCCCACGAAGGGGTCGGTGATGTCGCCATCCAGGATGGTGCACTTCTTCTGGATGAACGCCATGGCGCCTTCGTCGCCCAGGCGGTCGCGCAGCGGCTGGAAGGGCTCGCTGGGCGCCACCTTGTCGAAGAAGCGGCGCTCCGCGGACGCGGCGCTGCCCTTGCGCACGATGACGTAGACCCGGTCCAGCACGTCGCCGTAGTGGGCCAGCAACATCGACAGCGTCACCTTGCCCACGAAGCCGGTGGTGCCGACGAAGACGATGCGCTTGCCGGTGAAGACCTCGGTGACGTTCAGCTCGGAGGGCGTGGCCATGTCCGTGTGCGACCCTTTCACTTCACGTCCACCATCACCGTGGGCGCGATGCGCAGCAGGCTGATGGACGCGGAGCGCCCCATGAAGCCGCGCGCCTCTTCAATCGCCTCGGAGAGGGTGTCGGTGCGATCCCAGCCAAGCAGGGCCGGGACGTGGTTGTTCTCCGCGCCCGCGACGATGACCTTGCCTACGTGCTGGCGGCCATTCTCGCCCCAGTACCACATGTAGAAGGGGTGCACGCCGTGGTAGGCGTTGCCCTTGCGGTACAGGTGCACGTAGCTGGGGTTCTCCGCGAACTCCTTCTCGTACTTGTGCTCCAGCTTCATGGAGTCCCGCGTCTCCGGCAGCAGCCGGTGGAAGAACTCGATGTAGCTGGGGTGCTGCACGGGGTCGAACTCGTCGTAGGCCGGGTGCAGGAGGATGAGCACGCCCCCCTTCTTCACCAGCGGCACGCCCCGGTTGAGGTTGTAGAAGTACCCCAGCCCCATCACCTGCACGAGCAGCGGGTTGAGGACGGAGTTGACGCTGTAGGGGCTGACGAACGGGATGGGGAAGATGACGATGTCGCTCTGCCCCTCCACCGGCACCACGTACTGCTTCCAGCTCTGCTCCAGCGTCTTCTGGTGCGTGGGCTCCGTGGCCCCCGCGAACACGCCCGTCACGTCATAGGGCGCGGGGATGGCGTTGAGCACCTTGCGCGCCGCCGCGCGGGGCAGCTTGGACAGCGTGAAGCGCAGGGCCTGGAACTTCAGCCGGTCCGCCTCCGTGTAGTCCTCTTCCTTCTTCGCCAGGAAGTCCGTGGGCGCGCCGAACATGCGGTTGTTCAGCGTGGTCTCGATGTGGAAGACCTTCAGCGTCTGGTCGATGACCGTGCCGATGCGCGAGTTCTTCGTGTAGAGCGCGCTCGCCTTCGGCTCCATGTAGCTGTCGGAGTCGCGGATGGTCTTCGGGTTGTGGTGGTGCCGGAGCGACGCGTAGTTCGTCACGCCCGTGCCCATGGACTTGTGCCCGCCGTTCATGGGCACGAAGTTGATGTTCACGTAGACGATGAGGTCGCTCTCCGCCACGCGGCGGTTCACCGCCACCACTTCATTGTGGCTGGTGCGCTCCAGCTCCGTGATGCCGTCCGGGTCTTCCGCGTCGTGGTTGTAGTAGCGGTCCGGGTAGTAGGCGTCGAAGATCTTCTCGCCCACCATGCGCTTCATCTCGCCTTCGGTCATCCGGCGGTGCAGCGCGTTGGCGATGACCAGGTGCACGTCATCCACGCCACTGTCCGCGCACAGCTCCAGCACCACCTCCAGGATGGACTGGCGCACGTCCGGCGTGACCATGGGCGGCAGCGGGACGCTGATGTCGTCGATGACGCACGTCAGCCGCATGCCGGGCTTGAGCAGCGCGTGCAGCGGGTCCATGCCCTCCGGGTGGTTGATGGCCCAGCGGATGGCGGCCTTCACGTTGGGCACGCCCTCCAGCGGGGGGCGGGGGAAGATGACCCGGGTGCCCACGGGCAGGTCTTCCTGGAGGAAGCCCTCACCGTAGAAGAGCGCCCGAGGGGGGCTGCCCTTCTCCGTGATGACCACCTGGCTTTCCTCGTCGTACAGCTTCTGGAGCGTCTTGAGCGGGCGCATGGATGAAGGGGGCGGCGAAAAGGGGTGGGGGATTACTTCAGGTCCAGGATGGGCCAGTTGTACGCGCGCGCGAGCGAGCGCAGCCGCAGGTCCGGGTTCACCGCGGTGGGCCGTCCCACCACGGCGAGCATGGCGTAGTCGGAGGCGCTGTCCGAGTAGCCATGGCACTGGTTGAGGGCCAGGCCTTCGCGCTCGCAATAGGCGCGGATGGCGTTGGCCTTGTTGGCGCCTTCGATGATGGGCGGAATCACCTTGCCGGTGGCCTTGCCGCCCACGAACTGCATCTTGTTGGCGATGACGTCATCGCAGCCCAGGTGCCGGGCCAGCGGGCGCATGGTGAAGTCCAGCGCTCCGGTGACCAACACGATGCGGCAACCGGCACGACGCGCCTCGTCGATGAGGTCCTGCGTCTGCTCGTACAGCGCGGGCTTGAGGACGTCCTCGAACATGTCCTCCGCGATGGTGACGAGCCGGTCCTCGCTGAGGCCCGAGTAGTACCGGTAGAAGAACTCGTTGAAGGCCTTGCGGTTGACGGCATCCAGGATGCCGAACACCGGGAGCCCCAGGGCGGTGCCCAGGGTGCGGCCCGCGATGCCCCGGAGCGAGCCCCGGTTCATGGCGTAATAGGCATAGACGTGGACGATGTTCGTCCGGACCAGCGTCCCGTCGACGTCGAAGAAGGCTGCTTTGGCGGGCACTTTGGGGGGCATGGGCGGTCGGGCTTCCTCCCATCCTGGGGGGGGTCCGGTCAACGAAAGCGGAAGGCCAGCGTGGGCTGCGGGCCCTTTGGGCGCATGGGGCTATAACCAGCCCTGCGCGCGATACCATTCACCACTGCGAGTGATGGACTCCGCCAGGCCACGGCGCGGCCGGAAGCCCAGCAGGCGCTCGGCCTTGGCCCCCGAGCAGGTCCAGGCCGGGGCCAGGAGCTGCCGCGCCAGCTTCCGGTTCAGGGGGAGCTTGCGGCCCGTCAGCCGCGTCACCCCGTCCGCCGCCGAGGCCAGGGCGGTCAGCACCGCCGGGGACAGCCTCCAGGTGCGCGTCTGGAAGCCCAGGGCCTTCGCCCCCAGGTCCTGCATCTCCTCCAGGGTCAGCCGCTCCGGCCCCGCGCAGAAGAACGCCTCCCCCAGGGCCTCCGGCTTCTCCGCCAATACGAGCAGCAGGTCCACCACGTCCTCCACGTCCACCAGGGACAGGGGACGGGGGCCTCCGGCCAGCTCCAGCCGGATGCCCTTCTTCCCCAGCTTGAAGAAGGTCAGGTTTTCCCGGTCTCCGGGCCCGAGGATGCGCGGCGGGCGGATCACCGTCACCGGCAGCCGGTCCTGGAAGGAGAACGCGATGCGCTCCGCTTCCGCCTTGCTCTCGCCGTACCACTCATGCGGATGGAAGGCGTCCTCCTCTACATGGGGGCGCTCCGGGGTGGAGGGCCCGTGGGAGGCCAGGGAGCCGCACATCACCAGCCGGGGACGGGGCTCTGGCAGGGCGGCCATGGCCTCACAGATGAGGTGGGTGCCCTCCGCGTTGACGCGCATGAACTCGTCGCGCAGCGCGGCGCGGCGGATGCCAGCCAGGTGGAAGACGACGTCCACGCCCTTCACCGCGCTGGCCAGCGAGGCGGGGTCCGTCACGTCGCCCACCAACCGCGTCCAGGGGTGGCCCTCCAGGGCCTTTTCCAGCTCGCGGGTGTCCGTGGTGGGGCGCAACAGGCATGAAATCCGGTCGCCGCGAGCCGCCAGCGCCCGCGCGAGCCAGGTCCCCAGGAAGCCACCGGCACCAGTGATGAGGGCATTCATGGGCGCTGTTTCATCCGAAAAGCCACATCCCGTCCACCGCCGAAAAGGGCAGGGTCCCCCCCGAGGGGGAGGCTGCTCCGGGGGCCGACTTTCCGCCTCCGGGCGCGCCGCGAGGCACAATCCCCGAGGGAAAACGGCCTCCGGAGCCGGATTCTGGCGCTCCGGACGCGTCGCGGGACTTCCGTTCCCGAGGGAAGAATGCGCTGCGGGGCCGAGTTCTAGCCTCCGAAGCCGTCGCTCCGAGGAGCCCCAGAGGGAAAAAGCGCGCGATGGACGCTGTTTTTCGCTCTAGGCCGTGCTACTACGCGCCATCGGCTCTAGCTTGAAGATGCAAGCACGCCGTGCAACGTCCCCTTCGGAGGGGAGGAGACACAAGACGAATGGCCGCCAAGAAAGCCGCTGCGAAGAAGTCTGCCCCTGCTGCCGCGAAGAAGGCTCCTGCCGCGAAGAAGGCCGCGGGCCGTAAGCCCAACGCCGCGTTCATGAAGGAGATGACGCCCTCCGCTGAGCTGGCGGCGATCGTCGGTTCCAAGGCGCTGCCCCGCACCGCGGTGGTCAGCAAGATCTGGGACTACATCAAGAAGAACAACCTCCAGGACGCGAAGAACAAGCGCCAGATCAACGCCGACGACAAGCTCAAGCCCATCTTCGGCGGCAAGAAGAACGTCACCATGTTCGAGATGACCGCGCTGGTGAACAAGCACCTGAGCTGAACGGTGCAGGGCCCGTCGGGGCCGTCGCCGGTAGCCCGAAGGACCCTGGGGGCTCGTCACGCATCGCGCGGGACGGGCCCTCCGCTTTTTCCCTCTGTACCGGCCGCCCGTCCGGAGCGTTGAAAAGGGGGCGAAGGCGCATCTGCCTGCTGGCGGACGCGCCGCGTCGGACCTACCTCTGGGGGTCATGTTCCACGACGGTTCCGAGGCAGGGGAGCGCTCCGCGCGGGTGGCGGACGCGGATGGCACGAACACGGCGGTGGAAGCCCAGGCGGAGGGCCTGTTCGAACAGGTCCAACGCGAGCTGCAATCGCGCCGCGGCACGCCGCTGTCCACCTACCGGATGCAGCTGCACCAGGGCTTCACCTTCCAACAGGCGAAGGCGCTGGTGCCGTACCTGGCCCGGCTGGGCGTGAGCGACTTCTACGCGTCGCCCTACCTCAAGGCCACGCCCGGCAGCACCCACGGCTACGACTGCGTGGACCACCAACGGCTCAACCCGGAGGTGGGCACGCCGGAGGACCACGCCGCCCTCTGTGACACGCTGAGCGAGCACGGGCTGGGGCAGGTGCTGGACGTGGTGCCCAACCACATGGGCATCGAGCGGGACAACCGGCTGTGGTTGGACGTGCTGGAGAACGGCCCGTCATCCGTCTACGCGAAGTTCTTCGACGTGGACTGGCGGCCGGTGAAGGACGAGCTGGCGGACAAGGTGCTGCTGCCCATCCTGGGCGACCAGTACGGCATCGTGCTGGAGCGCGGCGAGCTGAAGCTGTCCTATGAGTCCGGCGCCTTCCATCTGCACTACTACGACCACCGTCTGCCGGTGGCGCCGCGCCAGTACGCGACCCTCCTCAGGCACGGCCTGGAGCGGCTGGAGAAGCAGCTGGGGCCGGAGTCGACGCACCTGGTGGAGCTGCTCTCCGTCCTGACGGCCCTGGACCACCTGCCGCTGCGCACGGAGGTGGGCCCGGCGAAGGTGACGGAGCGGCACCGCGAGAAGGAGGTCATCAAGCGGCGGCTCGCCGCGGTGGTGGCGGACAGCGCGGAGCTGGCGGCGTACGTGGAGGAGAACCTCCGGGTGTTCAACGGCACGCCCGGCAACGTGCGCTCCTTCGACCTCTTGGATGCGCTGCTGCAGAACTGCAGCTACCGGCTGGCGCACTGGCGCGTGGCGGGCGAGGAGATCAACTACCGCCGCTTCTTCGACATCAACGGCCTGGCCGCCATCCGCGTGGAGGACGCGGACGTCTTCCAGGAGGCGCACCAGCGCATCTTCGAGTGGCTGCGCGAGGGGCGCGTCACGGGCCTTCGCATCGACCACCCGGATGGCCTCTTCGACCCCACCGCCTACTTCCTGGACCTGCAGGAGCGCTTCTTCGTGGAGCGTGCGCGTGCGCGCTTCGACTCCGGGAAGAAGGACGGGGACGAGGCGCGGTGGCCGGAGGTGGAGGCGCTCTTGCGCGCGAAGTGGCGGCGCGAGGTGATGGCCACGCCGGACAGCCCGCTGCGCAAGGCGCTCTTCGTGGCGGTGGAGAAGATCCAGGGCGGCCGCGAGCGCATCCCGGAGTCGTGGGCGGTGCACGGCACCACCGGCTACCGCTTCGCCAACGCGGTGAGCGGCCTGTTCGTGCACCCGGCCGCGGAGGCGCACCTGACGGAGACGTACGAGCGCTTCGCGGGCGACACGCAGGACTTCGCGGAGCTCGTGTATCAGAAGAAGCTGCTCATCATGCGCGTGAGCATGGCCAGCGAAATCAACGTGCTGGCGCATGAGCTCAACCGCATCTCGGAGATGAACCGCCGCACGCGCGACTTCACGCTCAACAGCCTCAGGCGCGCGCTGGTGGAGTTCATCGCGCTGTTCCCCGTGTACCGCACCTACGTGGACGGCTGGCGCGCGGAGCTGGACGTGCGCGACGTGCAGTACATCGAGTGGACCCTCCAGCGCGCCAAGGAGCGCAACACCACCACCAACGCGTCCATCTTCGACTTCCTGCGCGACATCCTCCTGGGCCGCTACCCGGAGCACGTGGGGGACGACGAGAAGGCGGTGATGCTGAGATTCGCGATGAAGCTCCAGCAGGTGACGGGCCCCGTCATGGCCAAGGGCCTGGAGGACACCGTCTTCTACATCTACAACCGGCTGGTGAGCCTCAACGAGGTGGGCGGCGAGCCGGAGCACTTCGGCATGCGCGCCACCACCTTCCACCTGCGCAACCAGGAGCGCGCGGAGCGCTGGCCGGCGAGCATGCTCACCTCCAGCACCCACGACACCAAGCGCAGCGAGGACGTGCGCGCGCGCATCAACGTCCTCACGGAGCTGCCGGAGGACTGGCGGGAGAAGGTGCGCGCCTGGGCGGACCTCACCCGGCCCTTCGTCAGCCACCTGCCCTCGGGCCCCGCGCCGTCTTCCAACGACGTCTACCTCTTCTTCCAGACGGTGGTGGGCGCGTGGCCCATGGGCGAGCAGGTGCCCGAAGGCGAGTGGAAGGAGTTCCACCGCCGCGTGCGCGAGTACATGGGCAAGGCCATCAAGGAGGCCAAGGTCCGCACGTCGTGGACCAACCCGGACGGCGCCTACGACGACGCGGTGGCGCGCTTCGTGGACGCGTGCTTCGACCCCGCGAAGGGCCAGGCCTTCCTGGACGACGTGAAGGCCTTCAAGCGCCGCATCGAGCGCGCGGGCCAGCACAACGCGCTGGGGCAGCTGCTCCTGAAGCTGGCCTCGCCCGGCGTGGTGGACACGTACCAGGGCTGCGAGCTGTGGGATTTGTCGCTGGTGGATCCGGACAACCGCCGGCCGGTGGACTACGCCCTGCGCGAGCGGCTGCTCACGTCGCTGGACGACGCGGCGGCGAAGGACCGGCCCGCCCTGTGCGCGCGGCTGGTGAAGGACCTGGACGACGGGCAGGTGAAGCTCTTCGTCCTGGCGGAGGCGCTGCGGCTGCGCCAGAAGTACGCGGACCTCTGCCGCGCGGGCGGCTACGAGGCGCTGGAGCCGTCCGGGCCGCGCTCTCCCGCGGCGGTCGGCTTCGCGCGCACGCACGGTGACAGCGTGCTGATTGCCTGCGCGCCGCGTTACACGCTGGAGGCGCTGGAGTCCGGCGGGCTGGCGCGGGCGTATGACGGTACGTTCCTGAACCTTCCGGAGGCATATGCGGGCATGATGTTCCGCAATGTCTTCACCGGGCGCCCCGTCCGTCCCCAGCAGGGGCCGGGAGGCGTGGGGCTGGCCCTGGGGCCGCTCCTCGCGGAGTTCCCGGTGGTGCTGCTGGAGAGGAGCACTGGATGAGAAGGGCCGAGGTGCTTCCAGGGAAGCCGTTTCCCCTGGGCGCCACGTACGACGGGAACGGCGTGAACTTCGCCGTCTTCAGCGAGCACGCGAAGAAGGTGGAGGTCTGTCTCTTCGACCCCGCCGACCCCAAGAAGGAGACGCGCCGCTTCCCGTTGCTGGAGACCACGAACCACGTCTTTCACGGCTACATGCCGGGCGTCCACGCCGGCTGCCTCTACGGCCTGCGGGTTCACGGTCCGTATGAACCGAAGAAGGGCCTGCGCTTCAACCCGCACAAGCTGCTGGTGGACCCCTACGCCCGGGCGCTGCACGGCCAGGTGGACCCCAAGGCCCCCATCCACGCGTACGTGCACGGGGGCAAGGAGGAGGACCTCGTCATGGACACGCAGGACGACGCCTGGGGCGTGCCCAAGGCGGTCATCCTGGCGGACGGGTTCGACTGGGAGGGCGACAAACGGCCGGAGGTCCCCTGGCACAAGACGGTCCTCTACGAGCTGCACGTCAAGGGCTTCACCAAGCTGAACCCGCGCGTGCCGGAGCACCTGCGCGGCTCGTACGCGGGCCTGGCGCACCCGGCTTCCATCGAGCACCTGAAGAAGGTGGGCGTGACGAGCGTGGAGCTGCTCCCCATCCACGCCTTCATGGACGAGCCGTTCCTCACCCAGAAGGGGCGCTCCAACTACTGGGGCTACAACTCGCTGGGCTTCTTCGCACCGGACGCTCGCTACTGCGCGTCGGGCTCGCTGGGCGAGCAGGTGGCGGAGTTCAAGGGGATGGTGAAGCTGCTGCACCGCGCGGGAATCGAAGTGATTCTCGACGTCGTGTACAACCACACCTGCGAGGGCAACCACCTGGGGCCCACGCTGTCCTTCAAGGGGCTGGACGCCGGCGCGTACTACCGGCTCAGTGAGAAGGACCCGCGCTACTTCATGGACTTCACGGGGTGCGGCAACTCGTGGAACGCCACGCACCCGTACGCGCTGAAGCTCATCGCGGACTCGCTGCGCTACTGGGTGGAAGAGATGCACGTGGACGGCTTCCGCTTCGACCTGGCGACGACGCTGGGACGGGACAGGCACGGCTACGACACCCGCGCGGCCTTCTTCCAAATCCTCCACCAGGACCCCGTCTTGAGCCGCGTGAAGCTCATCGCGGAGCCGTGGGACGTGGGGGACTACGGCTACCAGGTGGGCAACTTCCCGGTGCTGTGGAGCGAGTGGAACGGCAAGTACCGCGACACCATGCGCCGCTATTGGAAGGGCGACGACCGGCAGGCGGCGGAGATTGGCTCCCGTCTCACCGGCAGCTCCGACCTGTTCGCGCTGTCCGGCCGCAAGCCCACGGCGGGCGTGAACTTCGTCACCGCGCATGACGGCTTCACGCTGCACGACCTGGTGACGTACAGCCAGAAGCACAACGAGGCCAACGGCGAGGAGAACCGCGACGGCGCCAATGACAACCACGCCTGGAACTGCGGCGTGGAGGGGGAGACGAACGACCCCAAGGTGAACACGCTGCGCGAGCAGCAGAAGCGCAACTTCCTGGCGTCCCTCTTCCTGTCGCAGGGCGTGCCCATGCTGGTGGCGGGCGACGAGATGGGCCGCACGCAGAAGGGCAACAACAACGCCTATTGCCAGGACAACGAGCTGTCGTGGGTGAACTGGGAGCTCAACGAGAAGCAGCGCCAGCTGTTGGACTTCACCTCCCGCATCATCAAGCTGCGGCGCGAGCAGCCGGTGCTGTCCAAGCGCCGCTTCTTCCGCGGGGCCCACATCTGGGACAGCGAGCTGAAGGACCTGGCGTGGTTCCGGCCGGACGGCAAGGAGATGAAGCGCGAGGACTGGGAGAAGCCCTACGTGCGCTCCCTGGCCTTCCTGCTGGGCGGAGACGCCATCGCCACGCCGGACGACGAGGGCCACCGCATCGTGGGGGACACGTTGCTGGTGTTGCTCAACGCGCACCACGAGCCCATCACCTTCATGCTGCCCGCCCTGGAGTGGGGCGCGGACTGGGAGCTGGTGGTGGACACCGCGGCCACGGGGGAATCCCTGCGCACGCACACCCCGGCGGGCGGCAAGGTGCAGGCGGTGGGACGTTCCCTGGTCGTCTTGCGGCGCCCGGCGACGGAATGGGAGTAGCCGCCGGGGCCGTCCCGGAGTAGGCAGCGGGCGTGATGACCCACACGCTCTGGCCCTGGGTGGCCTTCAACGTCTTCGTCCTGGCGATGCTCGCCCTGGACCTGGGGCTGTTCCACCGCAAGGAGCACGCGGTGTCGCCGAAGGAGGCGACGCTGTGGACGCTGGTGTGGGTGAGCATCAGCCTCGCGTTCTGCGGAGGCGTCTTCCACTACGGGGGCAAGGGGCCGGCGCTGGAGTGGCTGACGGCGTACGTCGTGGAGTACGCGCTGTCGGTCGACAACCTCTTCGTCTTCCTGATGGTGTTCGGCTACTTCCGGGTGCCGCCGCAGCACCAGCACCGGGTGCTCTTCTGGGGCATCCTGGGCGCGTTCGTGATGCGCGCGCTGCTCATCGTCGCGGGCACGGCGCTGGTGGCCCGCTTCGAGTGGCTCATCTTCCTGTTCGGCGCGTTCCTCGTCTACACGGCCTCCAAGATGCTGTGGGCCAAGGACGACGACGACGTGGACCCGGAGGCGGGCTTCATCGTGAAGATGGCCCGGCGCCTGCTCCCGGTGTCGCGCCAGGGCGAGGGCAGCCGCTTCTTCGTCCACGAGGACGGCCGGCGCAAGGTGACGCCGCTGTTCATCGTGTTGCTGGTGGTGGAGGCCACGGACCTGCTCTTCGCCATGGACTCCATCCCGGCGGTGCTGGGCATCAGCAAGGACCCGTTCATCATCTACACGTCCAACGTCTGCGCCATCCTGGGCCTGCGCTCGCTGTTCTTCGTCGTCTCCAGCCTGATGGAGAAGTTCCACCTGCTGAAGGTCGCGCTGGGCGTCATCCTGGCCTTCGTGGGCGTGAAGATGCTCATCGAGCACTGGTACAAGATCCCCATTGGCATCTCGCTGGCGGTGATTGCCGCCTGCCTCCTGGTGGCCATCGTGGCGTCGCTGGTGTTCCCCAAGCCTCCGGAGGCGGCGGGGTCCACCCCGGTGGCGGACGCGGACAAGGCCCCGGACGCGCCGGCCAAGGAGCAGGAGCGCGGCTGAACCCTGCGTTTCCCTTGCATCGGGGGGGAGTCGCTGCCAAGTCTCCCGGCATGTCCACCGCCACCACCGACGGCATCCGCGTCACCGTGGAGCCGACCTTCTGGCCGGAGCGCAGCACCCCTGAGTCCGGGCAGTTCGCCTTCATGTACAAGGTGGTGCTCTTCAACGAAGGCACCGTCCCGGCGCAGCTGCGGTCGCGGCATTGGATCATCACCGACGCCCAGGGGCACGTGGACGAGGTGAAGGGCGAGGGCGTGGTCGGCCGTCAGCCGCACCTCAAGCCCGGCGAGCGGTTCGAGTACACGAGCTGGGCGATGCTGAAGACGCCCTTCGGCACCATGCGCGGCGGCTACGAGATGGAGCGTCCGGACGGCACGCGCTTCGAGGCGCGCATCGCCGAGTTCGCGCTCACGCTGCCGCACGCGCTGCACTGAAAAAGACTCCCGAGGGACTTCGCGCATGGCCGTGCCGACCACGAAGCGGGGACTGCTGCTCGTCAACCTGGGGACACCGGACGCGCCCGAATCCGGGCCGGTGCGCCGCTACCTGCGCGAGTTCCTCAACGACCCGCGCGTCATCGACATCCACCCGGTGGGGCGCTGGTTCCTCCTGAACCTCTTCATCCTGCCCTTCCGCCCCGCGAAGAGCGCGGAGGCGTACCGCAAGGTGTGGACGAAGGAGGGCTCGCCGCTGCTCGTGTACAGCCGTGCGCTGGAGTCGCGGGTGCGGGAGCGGTTGGGGGATGACTACGAGGTGGAGCTGGCCATGCGCTACGGCAACCCGTCGATGCCGGACGCCATCGCGCGGCTGAGGGCGAAGGGCGTGTCGGAGTTCACGGTGCTGCCGCTGTACCCGCAGGAGGCGACGTCGTCCTCGTCGTCGTCGTTGGCACGCATCTATGAAGTGCTGACGGAGGGCTGGGACGTCCCCAACGTGCGCGCGGTGCCGGCCTTCTGGGACGACGCGGGCTTCCTGGACGCGTTCGCGTCGGTGGCCCGGCCGGTGATCGCGGACATGCGCGCGGACCACGTGCTCTTCAGCTTCCACGGGTTGCCGGAGCGGCACATGCGCAAGAGCGACCCGACGGGACAGCACTGCCTGTCTTCCGCGGGGTGCTGTGACGCCATCACGCCGGAGAACCGGCACTGCTACCGCGCGCAGTGCTTCGCGACGGCGCGGATGCTGGCCCAGCGGCTGGCGCTGCCGGAGGGCGGCTACACGGTGTCCTTCCAGTCGCGGCTGGGGCGCACGCCGTGGGTGAAGCCCTACACGGACCTGGTGCTGCCGGAGCTGGCGGCGAAGGGCGTGAAGCGGCTGGCGGTGATGTGCCCGGCCTTCGTGGCGGACTGCCTGGAGACGCTGGAGGAGATTGGCCTCCGCGCGAAGGAGCAGTTCGTGGAGGCGGGCGGCGAGTCGCTGACGCTGGTGCCGTCCCTCAACGCCCACCCGGAGTGGGTGGACGCCGTGGTGCGGATGGTGCGCGCTTCGGACGGCCCGGCCCCTACGGCGCGGGCGGAGTCGCGGTAGGCGCGGGCGCTGCCTCCGGAGCCTGGGGCATCTCCTGAGCCTGGGGAGCCTGCTGGGGCGCGCTGACGGGCGTGATGCGGGCCTTGTAGGTGCCCGCGGGCAGGTTCACGGCGGGCTGCGCGGGGCCGTTGAGGGCGGTGGACAGGGTGCCCTCCCAGGAGCGCCACTGGCCGGCCTTCACCAGGAACTCGCCCTTGCCGGTGACCTTCACGGTGGCGCCCAGCTCGGTGCCTTCCGGCTGTGCGGCGGGGGCGGGCGCGTCGTCCAGCTCGTTGGGGACCTCGATGGCGGTGTTCTCGGGGCCCGCCTGGCGCGCGGCCTTGTCCTTCTTGGGAAGGGCAGGGCGCGGGGCGCTGAGGGTGCCGCCGAACTGCTCCACGATGTCGTACTCGAGCGTGGCCACCTGCTCGCCGTTGTCGCCCGGGGTGACGGAGACGAGCTTCACGCGGTTGTGGCGCTCGCCGCCGGGGGCGCGGCGGAACAGGGTGCCCAGGGCGTCCGGCGTGGTGAGCTCGGTGCCCAGGGGCCACGTCTCGCCGGGGCGCACGGGGTCGCGCGGCAGCTCCAGCACCAGCGTGGCCAGGTTGCGCGCGGGGCCCTGGAGCCCGTCGATGATGAAGCCGCGGTCGCTGAACGTGGCGTCCTCGGGGGCGCCGGTGTTGGGCGCCACGCGCAGCTGACGCTCACCGGATTTGTCCAGCACGAGCACGTACGTGTACTCGGTGGGGACGGGGGCCTTGGCGGCGGCCGGGGCCTGGGCCGCGGCGGGGGCGGCCTTGGCGTCCTTCCCCTTCTTCTTGTCGGCCTTGCCGGGCTTCTCCGCCGGGGCGGACTCCAGGACGGGCGCGTTGCGGTCCAGGGCGAGGTTGAGGCGGAAGGAGACGGGCGCGTCCTGGACGAGCTTCCAGCGCAGGACGACGGCGTCCTTGGGGACGGCGGGCGCGGCGGGAACGGGAGCGGCCTCGGCGGGCTCGGGCGCGGTGGCCCCCGGCGGGCGCGGGATGGGCTCCATCTTGCCCGGCGCCTCCTGCTTGCAGGCGGTGAACGCGAGTGCGACGAGCAGACCGGAGAGACTTCGCTTCACGGGGACACTCCTGGGTGACGGTCGCGGGATAGCGGAGCGGACGGCGGTTGTAAAAGGGAGAACGGGCTTTGACGCGGCCCGACGAAGTTGGAGCTTCATGGAAGGGGCGGCATGCAGGAGCGCAGGCCTTCCGGCGCGGTGGGCGGCGGCTCACCGGCGATGGACGCAAGGAGCGCGAGCTCGCTTGGGCCGGGCAGCGTGCCTCCGCAGGCGCCGGGGCAGGGCGCCACCAGTTCGTCGAAGCGCGTGCAGTAGACCTCGATGGGCGCGGGTGGGGCCGGAGGCGGCTGGGGTCCCGTGCCGCACCCGAAGAAGAATTGCCGGGTGCCTGGAGGGGGCGGGCCCAGGGGTCTGGAGCGGGTGGCCATGCATTCCAGGGCGACGCGGGCCTCCGCCAGGCACGCCCGCGCAGCGGAAGCGGTGATGCCGGAAGACGCCTTCCAATCAGCGGCCCCCGCGGCGGCGGCGGCCTGGAGCCGTGGGTCCCGGGAGCGGAGAATAGGGGACAGCAAGCGCTGACGGTCCTCGGGGAGCAGGTTCCGCTCCGCGATGTTCCTGACGCGGGCCGCGGAAGGCGTGCCCTTCAGGGCCTCGGCCATCAGGAGGAGCATGCCCTCGTCGGTCGGCGTGATGCGCGGGCTCCGCTGGAAATCCAGCAGCAGGTCGAGGACCGCCTCGCGTCCGCCCAGCCGGTTCGCGTGGGGTGGGGTGAGCAGCTTCGTCACGACGGCGGGCGTGGCGGTCAGCCCGTCGAGCAGGCCGGTGTCGCGCTCCATCACCCAGTCGAGCAGGGCCTCCGCGCGTGCGGGGTCGTCGAGGCCCAGCTCCGTGCGCAGCATGCGCAGCTGCGCCCCGGTCAGCGGCTGGAGCACGTCGATGAGCTCCCTGGGGGACAGCTTCGCGACGTGGCGGGACAGGACCGAGACGGCGTCTCCCGGGCAGCGCGATTGGGTTTCGGCGATGGCGCGCAGCCGCGCCGCGGACAGGGCCACGTCCCGGGCATCGTGGAGCTGGGGGCAGGGGACGGTTCGTGCCCAGGTTTCGAAGGCCGCATCGGTGGCGGGGTGGCTTCGTTGCTGCTCGCGCAGCAGACCCACGATGGGAGCCAGGGTGGGGTGCTCACGGTGGGCGCGTTCGAGCCACGCATTCTCCAGGGGCGTGAGCGGAGGTGTGGTCAGGGCCTGGAGGCTGGGCCAGGCCCCTTGATGCAGCAGCAGGAGCGCGTCGACCCTGTCGGAGCCCCGGTCCGTGGCGGCTCGCAGGAAGTCGTGCTGGAGCCCGGCGGGTTGATCCCAGAGCCAGGTGACCAGCGACTCGGCGCGACCTTCGAGGACGCCGAACCGTTCAGGCAGACGAAGGCGTTGGGCCAGGCGAATCAACTGCAGACAGTGAGGGCCCGGGCAGGCCCCGTCCCTGAACAGGAGGGGGATGCCCGCGCGAAGCCCCGCATCCCGGCAGCCGGGCTGGAGCACCACGTCCAGGAGGCTGCCCTGGCTCGTGAGGAGGTCCGCGTGCTGGGCGCGCTGCTCGGGGGAGGCGGTGACGCCGCAGAGGAGCATGGCGTGCGTTGGCGGGCTCAAGGGATACAGCTCGCGCGCGGTGGGGTGCGCGTCGTACTCCTTCCTGGCGACGCCCACGCCCTTGCGCGCGAGGTTCACGAGCTGGGTGAGGGCCTCGGTGCAGGGATGCTTCGGGGCGTAGGGGCCGGTGACGCAGTCGTGCTCCGCGACGAGCTCGTGGTAGCGCAGGAGCGGATCCGCCGCCTGCCTCCAGGCTTCACAGTCCACGGGCGCCACGCGGGTGTTGGAGTCCGCGCGGGTGATGAAGCCGTCGCGGCCATCCAGCAGGAAGCGCAGGTTCCGCGTGGCGGGAGTGACGCCGCGGGCTTCGAGCTTCAGGGTGGTGTCTGGAGCGCGGCCCGCTTCGAGGACGGTGAAGACGAACTGGCAGCCGCCGACGGAGTTGGCGTCCGGCGCGGGAGGCCGGCTGCCGTCTGTGCAGGGCAGGGGAAGGAAGCCGACGACCGCGGGGAGGTCGTGGCGGTCCTTCTCCCCGAAGAAGGCCTGTTCGGCGGTGTGGAGCGCGGTGAGTCCGCACACGGCTTCGGCGGAAGGGCCCGGCCGCGCGCCAGATGCCATGGCCAGGACGACCCATAACCACCCCGTGACGATGCCCATGTGTCTGTTCCCCTCTCCAGGAAGAGAGCCTGGGCGACCTGGGCTGTTGGCCGCAAGCCCCCGGGCGTCTGGCGACCCAGCTTCCGGGAACCCTCCGTATTCCTCTATGTCCGCACACCGCGAAGCGCGGGGGATGCCTGCGATGGCGGCCTCAATGGGACGAGGCCCGTGGCTTGGAATGGAGCGATGAAATGAAGTTCAAGGCTTTGGGGCTGTCGGTGGTGCTGGGGTTGTCGGCGGGTTGCGCGTCGGGGAAGCCCACCGCGCTGGAGCGGCGGCAGGCGGTTCGGGACTCGCTGGACAAGACCTACCGGAGCACGGAGGGGTTCCAGACGGTCCGTTGGGGGATGACGCCGGAGGAGGTGCGCGCCGCGCTGCCCGAGGCGAGCGTGGCCCCGGATGGAACGCTGCGGTTGAAGACCACTATCGCGGAGCTTCCGGCGGAGGTGGCGCTGGGGTTCCTGGACAACCGGCTGGCGGCGGTGGACGTCTTCTTCCAGGAGGTGGCGGAGCCGCGCACTTTCCAGACGCTGATGCGCGATCTTCTCACCCGGAAGTTCGGGGAGCCGAAGACGGCCCGTGAGGTGAAGCGGCAGGTGAAGTGGGGAGACGTTCCCGTGCGCTTCGCCGCGGACCTGGCGCCGCTGCAGGAGGCGGACGGGACTGCCTCCACGGCGACCCTGGAGAGCGCGCTCGCGGGACAGGGGCAGTTCAAGGTGCTCAACCGGTGGACCACGCCCGAGAGCCACGTGAACCTGACGCAGTGGACGCTGCCGGCCCGGGGCATCATGGCCATCCAGTATGAGAGCGCGAAGTACGCGCCCAAGCGCGAGGGGCTCATCGGCCGCTACACCGCGAAGGCGCGGCAGGAGCTAGTGAAGGAACTCTGATCAGCTGTCGCGGGGCGCCGCCGCGCGGGACAGCCGGTCCCGCACGGCGATGCCAAGGCCGCTCGCTGCGGGCAGACAGGCCACGAGCACGTCGTGACCCTGTTCGTCGGCTTCACGCAGCCGCGCATAGAGGACTCGCGCTGCCTGCGCGGGTTCTCCTGGCACGTCGAAGCGCTGCACATCTCCAGGCAATGACAGTGACGCGGGGCCCAGCACCCCGACTCGCAATCCCTGTGCGCGCAATGCTTCCACCCGCTGCACCGCTTCATGTGGCTCCGCGAGCACCACGCCCGCCCTGGGCGCGTAGTGTGACTCCAGCGAACCGGACACGCGCACCGTGGTCGACGTGCGCACCGGTACCACGCGCCCCAGCACGCGCTCGATGTCTTCCGTCGCCAGACCACCGGGCCTGAGAATCGCGGGGGCTCCGGACGAGAGGTCCACGATGGTTGACTCCACGCCCACCGTGGACGGACCTCCGTCCAGCACCAGGTCCACGTCGTCGCCCAGGTCTCGCTGCACGTGCTCCGCGGTCGTCGGGCTCACCCGGCCGAAGCGGTTGGCGCTCGGCGCGGCCACGCCTCCTCCCAGCCGCTCGAGCACCTCCATCGCCACGGAGTGGCCCGGCACTCGCAACGCCACCGTGTCCTGGCCTCCCGTCACCGCGTCAGTGGCCTTCGACGTGCGCCGCAGCACCAGCGTCAGCGGACCCGGCCAGAACGCCCTCGCCAGCGCCTTCGCTTCGTCCGGTACTTCACGGGCCCACTCCGGCAGGTACTCCTCATCCGGGATGTGGACGATGAGCGGGTGGTTCGCCGGCCGGCCCTTGATGGCGAAGACGCGGCGCACGGCCAGCTCGTCCTCGGCGTTGGCCGCGAGGCCGTAGACCGTCTCTGTTGGCAGGGCGATGACACCGCCGTGCCGCAGCAATTCGACTGCACGGTCGAGGAGGTCGGGAGTAAGCATGCTCGGGTCGCACTGTCTCCCCTGGAGAAACCATGGGCAAGCCGCACGTTTTCGAAGCGCACAGCCAGATGCCGGTCCCCGCCGCCGACCTCTTCTCCTGGCACACCCGCGAGGGGGCTTTCGAACGCCTGTCGCCCCCCTGGGAGACCGCTGAAGTCGTGGAACGCTCCGGCGACGGCATCCGCCCCGGTGCCCAAGTCGTCGTCAAACTCCACCTGGGCCCCATCCCCCAGCGCATGGTCGCCGAGCACACCGCCTACGTGGAGGGCTCCTCCTTCCAGGACACCCAGCGTGAAGGCCCGTTCGCGAAGTGGATCCATGACCACCGCATGAACCCCTCCGACCCCCGGGCCTCCATCCTGGAGGACTCCATCCAGTACGAGCTGCCCGTGGGCGCGCTGGGGGACACCTTCGGCGGCGGCTATGCGCGCAAGCGCCTGGAGCGCATGTTCGCGTACCGCCACTCGCTCACCCGCGCGGACCTGCGCCGCCATGCCGCCTTCGCGAGCGATGGCCCGCTCACCGTGGCCATCGGCGGCGCGTCCGGCATGCTGGGCTCCGCGCTGGCGTCGTTCCTCACCACCGGCGGCCACCTCGTGAAGCGGCTGGTGCGCGGCCGTGCGAACGCTGCTCGCGGGGACATCTCCTGGGCTCCCGACAAGGGCACCGTTGATGCCGCGGGCCTGGAGGACGTGGACGCCGTGGTGCACCTGTCCGGCGCCAACGTGGGCGAAGGCCGGTGGACCGACGAGCGCAAGCAGGAGATCCTCAAGAGCCGCACCGAGAGCACCCGCCTGCTGTGTGAGACGCTGGCCCGCGCCACCCGCAAGCCGCGCGTGCTCATCTGCGCCTCCGCTACCGGCTACTACGGCAGCCGGGGCGACGAGGAGGTCACCGAAACGTCCTCCTCCGGCGACGGCTTCCTCGCGGACGTCACGCGCCAGTGGGAGGCCTCCACCAAACCCGCACAGGAAGCAGGCATCCGCGTGGTGAACCTGCGCATCGGCGTGGTGATGGACGCGCGCGGTGGGGCGCTCGCGAAGCTGGCGCTCGCGACCCAGGCGGGCGGCGGCGGGCCCGTGGGCTCCGGACGCCAGTGGCTGAGCTGGGTGTCCCTGGAGGACGTGCTGGGGCTCATCCAGTTCGCCATCTTCACCCCGTCCATCCAGGGGCCCCTCAACGCCGTGTCCCCGAACGCGGTGCGACAGGGCGAGCTGGCGAAGGTGCTGGGGAAGGTGCTCCACCGTCCCGCCGTGTTCCCGCTGCCCGCCGCCGTGGTGAAGACCGTGTTCGGTCAGATGGGCGAGGAGACCCTCCTGTCCAGCACCCATGCCCTGCCCACGGTGGCCCAGGCCCACGGCTTCCCCTTCCTCCTGCCCGGCCTGGAGGAGGCCCTGCGCTTCACACTGGGCCGGACCACCGACGGCGCGGAATACCGCCACGGGTAAGCCCCGTGCTTGACACTCCTCGGGAGGGGCGACAGAAGTGCGCCGCTTCCCCCTCGCTTCGAGGAGTCCTGATTGATCCAGGTCGAAGGGCTGACGAAGTTCTACGGCGAGCACGCGGCCATCCGGGACCTGGCCTTCACCATCGGCCAGGGCGAGGTCATCGGCTTCCTGGGCCTCAATGGCGCCGGCAAGTCGACGACGCTCAAAATCCTGGGGTGCGTGCTGTTGCCCACCTCGGGCCGCGTCGTCATCGACGGGCACGACGTGGTGAGCCAGTCCCATGAGGTGCGCCAGCGCATCGGCTACCTGCCGGACGTGCCCCCCGTCTACGAGGAGATGACGGTGGGCGAATACCTGGCCTACGTCGCCCGGCTGCGCGACGTGCCCGCCAAGGCCACCGCGTCCCACGTCGGCGAAGCCGAGGAGAAGACCGGCCTGCGCGACGTGCACGGCGAGGTCATCTCCACGCTCAGCCACGGCTACCGCCAGCGCGTGGGACTGGCGCAGGCGCTGGTGCACAAGCCCGCGCTGCTCATCCTCGACGAGCCGACCAGCGGCCTGGATCCGCTTCAAATCGTGGAGATGCGCGACGTCATCCGCGGCCTCAAGGGCGCGCACACGGTGCTCGTGTCCAGCCACATCCTCCCGGAGATCTCCCAGACGTGTGACCGGCTGCTCATCATCCACAAGGGCACGCTGCTGGCGCAGGGCAGTGAAGAGGATCTGTCGCGGAGCCTGGGCGGCCCGTCCATCGTGCTGGAGGTGCGGGGCGACCGCGCTCGGGCACTCGAAGCGTTGCAGGGCTTCGGCGCGGTGGAGGTGCGGGAAGGGGCGGGCGGAGTGCTGGCCCTGAAGGTCGCGGCGGCGCCGGATATTCGGCCCCAGGTGGCGCGGGCGGTG
This sequence comes from Corallococcus sp. AB032C, assembly GCF_003668935.1. Lineage (NCBI taxonomy): Bacteria > Pseudomonadati > Myxococcota > Myxococcia > Myxococcales > Myxococcaceae > Corallococcus > Corallococcus sp. AB032C. The sequence continues at coordinate 31,848 of NZ_RAWP01000068.1, forward strand.
GTGGGCGCGGGACTGGAGTTGTTGCGCTTGGACGCGAACGAGGGACAGCTGGAGGCGCTGTTCCTGCGCCTGACGCATGGGCAGGAGGTGAAGGCGTGAAGGCGCTCCTGATTGCTCGCCGCGAGCTGGCCGGCTACCTGCGCACGCTCAGCGGCTACGTCATCCTGGCCATCATCCTCGCGGTGAACGGGCTGTTCTTCAACGCGTACGCCCTGGGCGGCGCGAGCAAGCGCTCCGCGGAGGTGCTGTCCGGCTTCTTCTACTACTCCAGCGGCTTCACCATCGTGGCGGCCATCCTCGTGTCCATGCGGCTGGTCGCGGAGGAGCGCCAGACGGGCACGCTGCCGCTGTTGTACGCGTCGCCGGTGCGGGACCGGGACATCGTGCTGGGCAAGTTCCTGGCGGGGCTCGCGTTCCTGGCGCTGTACCTGCTGCTCACGCTCTACATGCCGCTGCTGGTGTTGGTGAACGGCAAGGTGTCCTTCGGGCACGTGGCGGCGGGCTACCTGGGGCTGCTGCTGCTGGGCAGCGCGTCGCTGGCGGTGGGCACGTTCGGGTCGTCGCTCGCGAAGAACCAGCTGCTCGCGGCCATCTTCTCCGCGGTGATGCTGGTGGCGCTCATCCTGTGCTGGCTGCTGGCGCGCATCACCGAGCAGCCGCTGTCCGACGTCTTCAGCGCCATGTCGCTGTGGAACCAGCACTTCCCCCCGTTCCAGGCAGGGCTCATCCACGTGAGGGACGTCGTCTACTACCTGGTGGTCACCTACGTGGCGCTGTTCGCGGCCACGCGGGTGCTGGAAGCGCGGAGGTGGCGATGAGCTCGCCGGCTTCTTTCGGGACGGGGCTCGCCGCGACGGGGGCGTTCGTCGTGGGGCTCGTGGCCGTGTTCCTCGCGGAGCGCGTGCTGGGCGTGGGCTCTGGCCGCGTGGCGCTGGCGTCGCTGGGGACCGCCGGGGTGGTGGCCGCGACGGCGTGGCGCGCGGTGCGGATGATCGCCGCGCCCGCGGACCGGCGCGCGCTGGAGCGGTGGGTGCTCACGCTGTACGTCGTGGGGCTGGCCGCGCTGGTGCTCTACTTCGTGAAGGGGGACGTGGGGACGGCGCTCCTCGGTGAGCCGCTGTCGCGTTCGTCGCCCCGGCTGTCGGTGGTGCTGGCGGTGCTGTTCCCGGCGTTGCTGTTGTGCTCGCTCGTGCCGCTGGCGATGGTGGAGGCCGCGCTCGTGGCGATGGCTCGGGCGCAGGTGCCGGAGACGGGGCGCGTGAAGAGCGCGCTGTTCTCAGGGTTGGGCATGGCGTTCGTCATCGTGTTCGCGTTCGCGGCGACGTACGTGGCGACGCAAGCGGATCCGACCTGGGACCTGTCGTACTTCCGGACCGCGAAGCCGGGCGATGCGACGCGCAAGCTGGTGCGCGGCCTCAACGAGCCCTTGCAGGTGACGCTCTTCTTCCCGCCCGCGAACGAAGTGGGCGAGGCGGTGCGGCAGTACTTCCGCGACCTGGAGCCGGAGAGTCCGCAGCTGGGCGTGGAGTCGTTGGACCAGGCGGTGGAGCCCGCGCGCGGCAAGGCCCTGGGCGTCAGCAACAACGGCTCCGTGGTGCTGTCGCGGGGGGCCCGCAAGGAGATCCTCACGCTGGGATTGGACCCGGAGCGTGCGCGCGGGCAGCTCCAGCGGCTGGACGCGGAGGTGCAGCGGCGGCTGCTGGCGGTGGCGAAGCCCCAGCGCATCGTCTACCTCACGGGAGGCCATGGAGAGCGCGCCGACACGCGGCCCGTGCAGGGTGAGGCGGCCCGGCCGTCGGTGGCGCAGTTCAAGGAGTTGCTGCGCGCGCAGAACGTGGATGTGCGCACGCTCACGGTGGCGGAGGGGCTGGGCTCGGCGGTGCCGGGCGACGCGGCGATGGTGGCGGTGCTGGGGCCCACGCGCGAGCTGCTTCCGGAAGAGGCCACCGCGCTGCGCGAGTACTGGGAGCGGGGAGGGCGGTTGTGGATCGCGCTGGAGCCGGATGGCGCGGCGCTGGAGCCGTTGCTGCAACCAATGGGGCTCAAGTCGCTGCGCGTGCCGCTGGCGAATGACCGGGTGTACTTCCGCACCACGCGTCAGCTGAGCGACCGGGCCAACCTGGGCACGGCGAGCTTCTCCTCGCATCCTTCGGTGACGTCGCTGTCCGCGCTGGGCTCACAGGGCGCGGTGGCTTTCATGGGTGCGACGGCGCTGGAGCCGCTGACGCCGCCCGTTCCCGGCGTGATGCTGGACACGAGCGTGCGCGCGCAGGGCGAGACGTTCGCGGACCGCAATGGCGACTTCGAGCCGGAGCCCGGCGAGGTCACGAAGGCGTGGCCGCTGGTGGTGGCGGTGGAGCGGCCCGCCGCAGAGGGCAAGCCCGCGCCGCGCGCGGTGGTGATGGCGGACGCGGACGCGCTGGGTGACGGCATCCTGGGCAACGTGGGCAATGCGTATCTCGCGGTGGACACGCTGCGCTGGCTCTCCGGCGAGGAGGCGCTCTCTGGCGTGACGACGAGCGAGGAGGACGTGCCGTTGCAACACACGCGCTCGCAGGACGTCGTGTGGTTCTACGCGACGGTCTTCGGGATGCCGATGGCGGTGCTGGCGGTGGGCTACTTCGTGACGCGGCGGCGTGGACGGCGTGCGCCCCGGAGCACCGCGGTGGCGGGAGGTGCGCGATGAAGGCGCGCGACGTGGCGGTGCAGGGCGTGCTGGCGGGCGTGGCGCTCGTGGCCGCGTTCCTCGTGTGGCAGCGCGAGCCTTCGCGTGCGCAGGGTGAGGTGACGGTGGAGGACGCGCAGGCGAGCGCGCTCGACCGCATCCGGTACGACGAGGAGGCGCGCTTCGTGGAGTTGTTCCGCGACCCCCAGGACCGTGACACCGTCTGGGTCCGCTTGGGCAACAAGCCCGCGAAGCCGGGTTCCGAAGCTGGAACGACGGATGGCGGTGTGGCGCAACCCGGGCTGGGAGATGCTGGGACGGATGCGGGTTCCATCGCCACCGCGAGCCCCGCCCCCGTGCCTCCGCCCCGCGAACTGCGTGGCAACGACGTGGCGCTGAAGCTGTTCTCCCGCTTCGCTCCGCTGCGCGCGCAGCGGGACCTGGGCGTCCTGGACGACAAGAAGCTGGACGAAATCGGCCTCGCGAAGACAGAGCGCGGCCTGACGCTCACGCTCGACGGAACGCCCAGGACGTTCCTCCTCGCCACGCCCGCTTCGGGCTGGGGCGCCCCCTACCTCCAGCGCACGTCCGACGGGCACGTCTTCCTCCTCGGCCCCGGACTGCTGCCGGACCTGGAGGCCGCGTCCAGCCGGCTCGTGGACCGGCGCCTGCACACCTTCGACGTGGACGGCTTCGACCACATCGTCATCTCCACCGGCACCACGTCCCGCGCCTTCGTCGCCAGCGGCAAACCGCCGGGCGCCGTGCAGCTGTCGCCCGTGGATGCCCCGAGCACTCCGGACGACTTCGCCCGCAACTGGCATGACCGCCTGTGGCGACTCACCCCCGTGGAGCTCCTGGGCCGGGGTGAAGCCCCTCCGGGCCCGCCCCCCACGCCCGCCTTCCGCGTGGAGTACCAGCGCGGCGGCAAGGCCGTGGGCGAGCTCTCCATGGCGAAGACGCCGGACGGTTCGTGGTACGCGCGCACGGAGTTCACCGCCGGCTGGACGCGCATGGGCGGCGGACTGGAGCTGCTGGCCGAGGACGCCGCGAAGCTCACCGCGCCGCGCTGAGGCTCACCGCGCGGTGGAATCCGCCTCCACGTCCAGCCGCACGTCCACGAAGCTGTAGGCCGGCCACGGCCCCGTGAACCGGAACGTGTACGCGTCCAGCCGAGCCACCAGCGAGTGCACCCGCGCCTCGAACGCGGCCACCCGCGTGCGGTCCACCAGCCAGGCCGCGTTGAGCATCATCCGCTCACCCAGCGGCGGCGCTTCGTGCGTGGCCTCCGCCAGCGGACGCAGGCCCGCCCTCAGTCCGTCCAGGTCCTTCCGGGTGCAGTCGTGCAGCGCCGCCTCCAGCCTCGCTTCGTGGTCCTCCTCGAGCTCGGCGGGACCGCGCGCCAGCTCCGGCCGCGCCTCCATCAACCTGCGCGTCAGCGCGTCGCCGTGGCGGTACACCTTCAGCCCCAGCTCCACCCGGCCCTCCAGCTCGGACAGCGCCCGGCTCAGCGGCGCGCGCGCCACGCGCAACAACTCCCGCACGCGCTCCTCCGACGGCAGCACCGTCCCGAAGGCCACCGGCACCAGCGTGTGCTCGCGCACCACGGCCTCCGTGACGCGCTGGTGCATCAGGAGGTACGTCCGCGTGGGCACCACCCGCGGGCCCGCCACGTCGGACACCAGCGCCGCGAGGCCGCCCTCGTGCACCAGGCGCACCGGGGCCTCATCCAGCCCCGCGAGGTCCAGGTTCCATCCGCCGTCCTCGCGCACGACGCCGTAGAGGTAGTGTGCCCGCCCCTCGCGCGAGGACTCCGCCTGGGTCTTCGTCGTCATGACGTGCCCACCTCCGTGCAACCGCGGCTTCAGCGCGCGGATGCCGCATCGCGCAGGGCGATCATCTTCTTCACCTGCTCCACCAGCGCGTCCGGCAGGCACGGCTTGGTGACGTACGCATCACACCCGGCCTCGTTCGCGTCCTCCGAGTGGCCCTTCAGCGCATGCCCCGTGAGCGCCACCACCGGGATGCCCTTCGTGCGCGCGTCGCCCTTCAGCCGGCGCGTCGCCTCCCAGCCGTCCATCACCGGCAGCGACAGGTCCATCAGGATGACGTCCGGCACCAGCTCGAAGGCCTTGTCCAACGCCTCCTGGCCGTTCTTCGCCTCCGCCACTCGGAAGCCGGAGAACTCCAGGTACTCCGCGTACATCTCCCGGGCATCCTGGTAGTCGTCCACCACCAGCACGAGCGGCTTTGTCTTTTCCGGGATGTTCGTCATGTCCGTCTCGCACGTCTTGGAAAGTGCAGGGTGAAGGTCGAACCCTGGCCCGGGGCGCTCTGGAGGGAGACGCGTCCCCCCAGCATCGCGGCCAGGCGGCGGCAGATGGACAGGCCCAGGCCCGTTCCCCCATAGGCACGCGTGGGCGAGCTGTCCACCTGCTGGAAGTCCTCGAAGATCTTCTCCTGGTTCGACACGTCGATTCCGATGCCTGTGTCCTTCACCGAGATGGCCACGGTGCCGGTGGCGTTCTGATACTCCGCCGCCACGTGCACGCCGCCTTCGTGCGTGAACTTCAGCGCGTTGGACAACAGGTTGAGGACGATCTGCTTCACCTTCTGTCGGTCGCTCCACACCCCCGGCAGCCCTTCATCCAGGCGCGAGTCCACCGTCAGCTTGCTGCGCGCGATGATGGGGTCCATCTCCGCCATCACCTCCTGGAGCAGCTCCGGGATGCCGAAGTCCGACAGGTGCAGCGGCATCCGCCCCGCCTCGATGCGGGTGATGTCCAATATCTCGTTGATGACCTCCAACAGGTGCCGCCCGTTGGAGTCGATGCGCGTGAGGTTCCTTCGCTGCGGCGGCGTCATCTCCCCGGACACGCCCTGCAGCAGCATGTTCGTGTAGCCGAGGATGGCGTTCAGCGGCGTACGGAACTCATGCGACATGTTGGCCAGGAACTGCGACTTGGCCGCGCTCGCCTGCTCCAACTGGATGGCCTGCCGGCGCAGCTTCTCGTTCTGTTCCGCCAGCTCCGCGGTGGCGGACTGCACGCGGGCCTCCAGCTCGCTGGAGACCTCCTTCACGCGCTCCAGGAGCCGCGCCCGCTCCAGCACCTCCGTGCGGTCGTGGAACACGGTGACGATGCCCGTCAGCTCGCCCCCGTCGCCCAGCACCTTGTTGGCCATGGCCTCCATGGGCACGGGCGCGCCGGTGGACGGGTCGTCCAGCGTCAGCTGGCTCTTCCAGCGCGACACGCCCGCGTTCACCGGCCCCAGCAGGTTCGCGAGGAAGGACGCGAAGAGGGCGTCGTTGGAGCGCACCCGGCGCAGCGTGGGCTCGCCGCCGGGGCCTTCCTCGTGAGGCCACGCGAAGAGGCGCTCGGCCGGGTCGTTCATCATCACCATGCCGCCCGCCGGGTCGGTCAGGATGATGGGGTCCGCCACCGAGTCCAGCACCCGGTCCAGGCGGTGGCGCTCGCTCCGGGCCTCGCGCTCCGTGGCGCGCAGCTGCCGGTAGCTCTCCCCCAGCGCCTGCGTGGCGCGGCCCAGGTCCGTCAGGTTGCGCAGCACGCTCACCACCACGGACGGCCCGTCCGGTGCCAGCACCGGCGTGGTGACCAGCTCGAAGAGCAGGTCCATGCCCTCCAGCGGATCCACCAGCGGCACCTCGCGCCGGTGCACGGAGGTACCGCCCTGCGCGAGCGTCTCCCGGAACAGGCGCTGGTTGAGCTCCACGGCGCGCGTGCGGCCGGGGCTCGCGTCCGGGCCCGCCACCAGCAGTCCCTCCGCGCGGGCGTTGGCGAAGAGCAGCGTGCCGTCCGAGTCCGTGAGCAGCACGGGGTCCGACACCGCGTTGATGACCCGGCGAAGCAGGCGGTCCGGCTCCGGACGGCGCGGCGCCCGCGCATCCGAGGTCAGCTGCCGGGCCAGGAGCGGCCCCGCGCACGACGCCACCCACGCCACGTCCTCCGGCACGACCGGGCCGGGCAGCCCCACCACCAGCAGCGCGGCCGCCGGTGCTCCGGAGCGGCCCAGCGGCACCGCGAGGAACCCGCCCGGCATCGCCGCGCCCTCCACCGCGTCCGCCGCCAGCCACCGCGCCCCGGGCCGGGTGCGGAAGGCGGCGAGCGGCGACCCCTGCGTGTCCCACGCCCGGGCCAGCGCGGCCTGCTGCGCGCCCGTCAGCCCTTCACTGGCCAGGCACACGGAGGCACCCGCGCCATCCCCCGGCCCGACACAGGCGGTGGACGCGCCATGTCTGCGCGCGAGCCACTCCACGACCGCTCGCGCACAGGCGACTGCGGACTCGCAGGCGAGCAGGTGCTCGGCGAGCACGAGGCGCGCCCCGGGATCGGCTTTGGCGGGGGGCAGCGGGGCTGGAGACGCCACGACCTTACGCTCCGGGTGAAGGGGGACGCGGAGAACGGCCGCGTTCCAGCGAGTCTGCGGTGCGGACCTCCGAAAATGCCACCACGATGCGCGCCTCCCCCTTCAAAGGAGAGGGGCGGCCCAGGACCTCCAGGGCCGGCGAGTCGAAGCGCAACCCCCTGTCCAGCAGGCGGTCCAGCACGTCCACCAGGCTGGCCCCGCCAGCCACGCGTTCCACGGGCATTCGGCGCATGCTCCTTGGGTCCGCCCGGCGCGGACCTTCGGGTCCAAGGGCCGTTCTAACGCGCTGGCGACATCGCACCCCAGCCCCGTTCACGCCCGGCCCCTGACTGACCAACACCTGGGGCGAAGCTCTGTTGGGTCGCGTACACCCGGCGCTGGGCAACCGGCCGGGCGGGGCTCGGCAGGCATGGCTTATGCCCTGGGAAGCGGATTCCTAGCCTTCCGTCATGAACGACGAGCGCCAGCACAAATCCCTCTGGACGGTGACGACGCCTCCCCGGGACTTCCCCTCCCTGCCGGGCGACCTGGACGTGGATGTAGCCATCATCGGCGGTGGCATCGCGGGCCTGACGACCGCCTGGCTGCTCAAGCGTGCCGGCAAGAAGGTGGCGGTGCTGGAGATGCACCGCGTCCTCTCCGGCCAGACGGGACAGACGACCGCGCACCTCACGGAGCTGCTGGACACGCCGTACACCACGCTCCTGAAGGACTTTGGTGAGAAGGGGGCCCACCTGGCCGCGTCGTCCAGCCGCGCCGCCATCGAACAGATTGCGTCCCTGGTGGAGACGCTCGCCATCGACTGCGGCTTCACCCGCGTGCCGGGCTACCGCTACGCGGAGACGGAAGCCGAGCTGCGCGACCTGTTGCACGAGGTGTCCGCGGCGCGGCAGTCCGGACTGCTGGCGTCCTACACGAAGGAGGTGCCGCTGCCCTTCCCGGTGAAGGGCGCGCTGCGCGTGGAGGACCAGGCGGTGTTCCACCCCCGGCAGTACCTGCTCGCGCTCGCGGACCGCATCCCCGGCGACGGCTGCCACCTCTTCGAGAACACCCAGGTCGTGGACATCCATGACGGCACGCCTTGCCGCGTCGTCACGGAACTGGGCACCGTGACGGCGAAGGCGGTGGTGGAGGCCACCACCACGCCGCTCAACCGCGTGGCCATGCACACCAAGCTCTACCCGTACCGCACCTACGCGGTGGCGGCTCCGCTGGACGCGCCGCTGGAGCCGGGCCAGTACTACGACAGCCGCGACCCGTATCACTACGTCCGCACGCAGCGGGTGGACGGCGTGCCCTACGTCATCGTGGGCGGCGAGGACCACAAGGTCGGCAGCGAGGAGGACACCGCCGCGCGCTTCGCCGCGCTGGAGGCGTACACGCGCGACCGCTTCCCCGTGAAGCGCATCACGCACCGCTGGTCCGGACAGGTCATCGAGTCCGCGGACGGCCTGCCCTATATCGGCCGCAACGTGGGCAGCCGCCACGTGTACGTGGCCACGGGCTTCTCCGGCACGGGCATGACGTTCGGCACGCTCGCGGGCATGGTGCTGTCGGACCTCATCCTCGGCAACCAGAACCCCTATGCCGCGCTGTACGACGCGGGCCGCGTGAAGCCCAAGGCCGGCGCCAAGGACTTCATCCAGGAGAACGCGGAGGTGGCCTTCCGCTTCGTCGCGGACCGGCTGTCCAGGCCGGACGGACACCACCTGTCGGACGTGGCGCCGGGCGAGGGGAAGATCCTGGAAGTCGATGGCCGCAAGGTGGCCGTGTACCGCGAGGAGAACGGCACGCCACACGCGGTGTCCCCGGTGTGCACGCACCTGGGCTGCCACGTGCACTGGAACAACGCGGAGCGCTCCTGGGACTGCCCCTGCCACGGCGGCCGCTTCAGCCCCACCGGGCGCGTGCTCAACGGTCCCGCGCTCAAGGACCTGCCGTCCGTGAAGCTGCCGATGAAGTGAGAAGTGCGTGCGGGTGGGCTTCCTTTCGGACGGTCCCACCCCCATCTCTCTGCACATCCACTTTCATTCAGGGGGCAGGGAATGAACGCGTTGGAGCTGATCAAGCAGCAGCACGAAGAGGTGTCCAAGCTCTTCAAGAAGTACGAGAAGCTGGCGGACCACGCGGACGACCAGCGCCAGGAGCTGTTCGAGCAGATCGCCGACCGGCTGGGCGCGCACGCGAAGATTGAAGAACTGTACCTCTACCCGGCGCTCAAGGAGGACGACACGGAGGACGAGCTGCGCGAGGCCGTGGAGGAGCACCTCGCCGTCAAGCGCCTCATCGCGGACCTGCTGGACATGGAGCCCTCCGACGAGGAGTTCGACGCGAAGATGAAGGTCCTCCAGGAGCAGGTGGAGCACCACGTCGAGGAGGAGGAGAAGGACCTCTTCAAGGCGGCGCGGAAGATCCTCACCAAGGATCAGCTGGAGGACCTGGGCATCCAACTGGAGGAGGAATACGACTCCCTGATGGAGGGCGAGCCCCGCAACGACGTGCCCGAGGAGACGGAGCGGGCCGCGCCCATCTAGCGCGGCGCGTCCGAAGCAAGACAGGGGTTGCGCGTGGCGTGGGGCCGGGCAGCATGCGGTCCATGCCGCGCGCTCCTGTCTCCACCCCTGTGTTGCTGCCGGATGCCTTCACGCCCGCCGCGCGCCGCGCCCTCGTGCGCGCGGACCCCACGCTGGGCACGCTCTTCAAGACGATTGGCCCGTTCCGCTTCGAGCGGAGCCCGCTGCACAGCCCCTTCGAGGCGCTGGCGCACTCCATCGTCTACCAGCAGCTCCACGGCCGCGCGGCGGCGACCATCTTTGGACGCGTCTGCGAGCGGGTGGGGCAGGGCAAGGGCTTCACGCCCCAGAAGCTGCTCGCGCTCCCGGACGCCACGCTGCGCGAGGCCGGCCTGTCCGCGAACAAGCTGCTGGCCATCCAGGACCTGGCGCGCAAGACGGTGGACGGCACGGTGCCGCCGCTCGCGCGCGTGCGCCGCATGTCCGACGCGGACCTCATCGAGCACCTCACGCAGGTGCGCGGCATTGGCCAGTGGACCGTGGAGATGCTGCTCATCTTCCGCCTGGGCCGGCCGGACATCCTCCCCGTGGACGACTTCGGCGTGCGCAAGGGCTTCATGGTGCTGCATGGCCTGAAGGAACAGCCCAAGCCCAAGGCGCTGCTGGCGTACGGCGAGCGCTGGCGCCCTTATCGCAGCGTGGTGAGCTGGTACCTGTGGCGGGCGGCGGACAAGCCCGTGGGCACCTTCGCACCGCCGGAGAGCAGCTAGCCGAGCAGGGGCCGGGAGCGCACCGTCCCTTGCCTTACCGCGCGGGCGTCCTCACCCGTTAGGGACGGAGGAATCCCGCGCATGCGTGCACTCACCTACCAAGGTCCCTATCGCGTCCAGGTGGAGCAGAAGCCGGACCCCCGCATCGAGCACCCCCAGGACGTCGTCCTCAAGGTGACCCGCGCCGCCATCTGCGGTTCGGACCTGCACCTGCTGCACGGGCTGGTGCCGGACACGCGCGTGGGCTGCACCTTCGGCCACGAGTTCACCGGCGTGGTGGAGGAGGTGGGCAAGGAGGTGTCGCAGCTGAAGAAGGGCGACCGCGTGGTGGTGCCCTTCAACATCTCCTGCGGCACCTGCTTCTACTGCCAGCGCGGCCTCACCGGGAACTGCGAGAACAGCAACCCCGGCAGCGACGTGGCCTCCGGCGTCTACGGCTACTCCCACACCACGGGCGGCTTCGACGGCGGCCAGGCTGAGTACGTGCGCGTACCCTTCGCGGACGTGGGGCCCATGAAGATTCCGGACGACATGGACGACGAGTCCGTCCTCTTCCTCTCCGACATCCTGCCCACCGGCTACCAGGCCGCGGAGATGGGGGAGATCAAGGGCGGCGAGACGGTGGTGGTGTTCGGCGCGGGCCCGGTGGGCCTCTTCGCGATGAAGTCCGCGTGGCTGATGGGCGCGGGCCGCGTGGTGGCGGTGGACCACGTGCCGTACCGCCTGGAGTTCGCGCGGAAGTTCGCCAACGTGGAGACGGTGAACTTCAAGGAGGTGGGCGACATCGTCCTGCACCTGAAGGAGCTGTTCGACGGCCGCGGCCCGGACGTCTGCATCGACGCGGTGGGCATGGAGGCGGAAGGCTCGCGAGCGCACCGCGTGCTGGGCCTGGGGCTGAAGCTGGAGGCCGGCGCGCCCACCGTCATCGAGTGGTGCATCAACTCCGTGCGCAAGGGCGGCAACGTCTCCATCATTGGCGTGTACGGGCCGCCGTGGAACTTCGTGCCCATTGGCACCGCGATGAACAAGGGCCTGACGCTGCGGATGAATCAGGCGAACACGCGCCGGTACATGCCTCACCTCCTGGAGCACATCCAGAAGGGCCGCATCGACGCGAAGAGCATCATCACCCACCGCTTCCCGCTGGAGCAGGCGCCGGACGCCTACCACCTGTTCGCGCAGAAGCAGGACGGGTGCGTGAAGTGCGTCCTCATGCCGCACGGCCACGCCTGACAGACACCACTCGCCATTACAGGAGGCACGTCATGCCCCAGAAGACGACGCGGAAATCGAGCCGCGCGAAGAACGGCCACGCGAAGGCGCGGGCGAATCCCACCCTGGCCGTGGACCAGGACCCCGCCAACCGCCCGGGCGTCCCCATGGAGACGGTGCCGAAGCCGCTGGCCGGTGCGCGCGCGCCCATCGCGCTCCAGCACGCGGAGGTGCCGGTGTTCAAGCACGCCGGCCGCAAGGAGATGCCTCCGGTGTTCGGCACCGCCCAGCCTCCGAAGGGGCTGAGCGGCCTGCTACGAAAGGCGGCCTACGCGAAGCCGGACCACAAGCCCGGCCACTGGATGCTGCTGCTCCTGGCGGACCGGGTGGACGTCTGGGAGCACCGGCTGCGGAAGTCCGTTCCGTGGGCCGCTCCTTCCGCGGCGGTCCTCGTCGCAGGGGGCCTGATGTGGCGGGGCCGCCGGGCGTGAGGCGCGGGCCTTACGCGTCCCGGCCGTTGTAGGGGAAGGGCGTGACCGTGGACAGGTCCAGGCCGTCCAGGCAGCGCAGGTTGACGGCGAACATCGCCTTGCCGTCCGGGCCCTTGCCGGTGGCGTAGGACTCCACGCCGCAGGTGGGGCAGTGCAGGTGGTTGATGACCTTCTTGTTGAACTGGTAGGTCTTCACGTGGTCCGCGCCGGAGAGGGACTTGAACTGCTCCGGCGGGACGAACGTCAGCACCGCGCCAATCTTGTGGCAGATGGAACAGTTGCAGCTCACCACCTGCGCCAGGTCCGTGGTCGCCTCATAGCGGACCTGTCCACAGTGGCAGCCACCCGTATACGTCTTCATCTCCGCCATGGTGCTTCCTCCGGTTGCTGCGTGATGCCCGGGCCGGAAGCGTGCTGCTTCCGCCCACCCGGTGCGTGTGACGCGCATCAATGAACGGAGGCGGTGGGGACCGCAAGCGCGCAGGTGGCGTCCCCGCGCGCATGCGGCGGTGCGTCACGTCAGTCCGCGTACGTCGTCACGGAGATCATCCGCACGAAGCGGCGGTCCGTGCTCACCGCCGCGATGGCGAAGCCCTGCGTGTAGCCCGGCGCGCCGCACCCGCGGCAGCTCCAACCCGTGGTGTAGAGCCGGTTGCTGTTGCGCGAAATCTGCGTGATGTAGGCCACCGCGCCCTCCACCTCGTCCACGTTGTAGCTGTACACGCTGAGCTGCCCGATGAGCTCCCGCACGGTGATGGGCTCGAAGATGCTGGCCTGCGGACCGAAGGCGTTGCTGAACGCCTCACCCAGCGTCTGCTGGTTGGCGAAGCCCTGGCCGTTGGGGACGTAGCCCTCGTAGATGCGCGCGGAAGAGAACGAGCCGGTGGCGCCGAACAGCACCGCGGGCGTCTGGGTGACGGGGTACAGGTTCAGCGGATAGCCCGTGAAGACGGCGTCGTTCACCTCGTAGAAGTCCGCGAAGTACTTCGCCGCGGTGCCCGTCAGCGACTGCTGGAAGGGCGTGTCGTTGAGGCGGGTGGTGAGATAGGCGCGCTCGGCACTGTCCACGCCATAGACGCCGCCGGTGTCGTTGAGGAACGCGTCCAGCGCGGTCCGGATCTCCGAGCGGAGGACGGTCGTGCCGCCGGGGCTGCTGGGGCTCTTCGCGGCGGTGATGCTCGCCTCGAAGGCGGGGATGCTGGTGGTGGAGGTGGCGAACGCCGGAGCGGAGAACAGCATCAGACCGCCCAGCAGCGACGTCATCGAAAGGGTCTTCATGGGGAACCTCTTCATTCGCGGCCCGCGTCACGGGCGCGCGTTCAAGGGGGGAACCGCGAGCGACGCGTTGGCGAGTACCACGCTCCCCTGACACGTCCGGCGTGAGGTTCCGGTGACGCGCGCGCCCGTGACACGCCCGTGAAGGAGCGTGTCGCGAGCCTGGAATCTTTCACGCTGCGGGCTGCGCGGCCGTGGGTGTGGGCACGTTGCGGCGCAGGGGCGCGAGCAGCGCGAGGAACGCGGCGGACAGCGCGACGCCCAGCAGGAACATGTTCCCGTAGCCCAGGTTGCCGAACTTCGGATCCGCGAGCAGGCCCGCCAGTGGCCCCGCGGGCGCCTTGCCCGCGACCTCCACGCTGGCCAGCAGCGTGTAGTGCGTGGCGCCGATTCTCCGGTCCGTGCGCGACATCATGAACGCGAACATCACGGTGGTGAGCGCGCCGCCGAAGAACTCCTCGGTGAGCGTGACGCCCAGCACGCCCGCGTCGCTGACGCCCGCCCGCGTGAGCAGCCACCGCCCCAGGAGCGGCAACAGGCGCATCGTGCCGGTGAGCGCCACCGCGCGCAGCAGAGGCAGCCGCGCGGCCAGGAGGCCTCCGCACGTGGACCCCAAGAGCGACGCGGCGGTGCCCCACGTGCCCACCCACAGGCCGATTTGCGCCGGCGTGTAGCCCGCGTCCACGAGGAAGGGCTTGTAGAGGACGTCGGACATCGTCTCGCCCAGCTTGTACGTGCCGATGAAGAGCAGCAGCCACCCGGTGCCCGGCACCGTGAGCGCGGACTTGATGCGGGCCCAGAGCGCGGGCCAGTCCAGCTTCGGTGACTCGTGGCCTTCGGCTTCGCGCGGAGGCGGCTCGCGCACGAAGAGGACGATGGTGAAGACGGTCAGGCACAGCGCCGCCATGACGAGGAACAGCCCGGACCAGCCGATGCTCGCGCTGGCCCACACCAGCAGACCGCCGCCGGTGAGCATGCCCAGCTTGTAGCCCACCACCTGCGCGGTGTTGCCCAGGCCCAGCTCCTCCGGACGCAGCAGGTCCACCGCGAAGCCGTCCACCGCGATGTCTTGCGTCGCGGCGAAGAGGTTCATCACGAAGATGAGGCCCAACAGCAGCGGCAGCGATTCCCGCCCCGCCGCGAAGGCCGCCCCCGCGCACGCGAGCGCCAGGCCCGCCTGCATGGGGAGAATCCACGAACGCCTGCGCCCCACGCGCTCGGAGCCGTAGCGGTCCACCAGCGGGGCCCACAGCGCCTTGAGCATCCACGGCAGGGACAGCGCGCCCGCGAACCCCAGCGCTGCCAGCGACACGCCGCGCGTGCGCAGGTAGACGGGCAGCGCCGTCACCTGGAAGCCGAAGGGCAGCCCCTGCACGAAGTACAGCGCGCACAACAGCCACAGCCGGGACGGGATGCGTCGCATGGTCGTGGCGCGAGCATAGGCATGCCCCCTGGCCTGAGTCGTGGGCCTATACTCGCCGTTCCAGTCACTCCCAGGGAGTCGCATGCCGGAGCGAGCCGCAACCGAGTCGGGAATCATCGTCGTGGAGCTGTCCTCCGAGCACGAGCTGGAGGCGGACCACGTGGACGCGGTGGTGGATGTGAAGGCGTCTTCGTTCTTCACCGGCAACGCGGCCTTCGCCAACGCGAAGGAGGTGGCCGCGCTGGTGCGCCTCATGGAGGACCTGGGCGTGCAGGCCACGGCCTTCACCCTCCAGTCGGTGCAGGCGGAGACCCAGGAGGGGCTGCTCACGCGCTCCTCGTCCGCCCTCTACACGGTGCGCATCCGCCTGGTGGAGATGACCCGGGTGGGGGACGTGCTCGCCGCGCTGTCCGGCCTGAAGCAGGCGACGCTGCGCGAGCTCAAGTGGGGCTACACGCACGAGCCGGAGGCCCGGCAGGACTGGCTGGAGGCGCTGGCCCGCGAGTCGGTGAAGAAGGCGCGGCGCGTGGCGGCCGGGCTGGGCGTGACGCTGGCAGGGTTGCACCGCTTCTCCGAGCGCACCTGGGAGTCGAGGGCCTTCGGAAACCACGGCGGCGCCTACGGAGGCGGGAACGAGGACGTGATGCCCATGGCCCCGTCGGGCAGCTACAGCGTGAAGCGGACGGCCGCGCTGGGCTTCCCCGTGTCCCACCGCAAGAAGGTGCACGTGATGGCCACCGCGGAGTTCCAGTCGCACCCGGCCCCCGAGTCCTGAAGCGCTGGGGGCCGGAGCTCGCGCTTCACGGCATGGCGCCGGGCGTGTGCTTGAGCACGAGCGCCTCCAGCCGCAGGAGCGCCTTGTCCAGCGTCTCCCACGACGGGCCGAAGGACAGGCGCACGTAGTTGCGGAAGCGCGACGCCCGCGCGCGGCGCTTGCCGGGGTTCACGTCGAAGAACTCACCGGGCACGGTGATGACCTGGTGCTCCAGCGCGGCGCGGAAGAAGGCCATGCCGTCGTTGAGCGGCGCGGGCAGTCCGGACAGGTTGCCCCAGACGTAGAACGTCCCGTCCGGCGCGCGGTCCGTGCGGATGCCCAGCCGCTCCAGCCGGGAGTGGAACCGGTCCCGCTTCTCCCGGAACGTGTGGTGGATGGCGCGCGTCTCCGCCACCACCGCGTCCTCCTGGAGCAGCGGAATCGCCGCGCGCTGCAGGGGCCGGCTGCCGCCGCCGTCCAGGAAGCTGCCCGCGCTGGCGACCGTGTCGATGACCTGCCTGGGTCCCACCGTCCACGTCATGCGCCAGCCCGGGTAGCGCCAGTTCTTGGTGAGCCCGTCGAAGAGGATGACCGGGTCGCGGTTCACGTCCTCCACGTACCTGGCGGCGCTCTCCACCGGCAGCACGCCCGGGCGGCCCGTCCAGATGTAGTGCGAATAGAACTCGTCGATGAGCAGCGAGCACTCCAGCTCGCGCGCCACGCCCACCCACCGCGCCAGCTCCTCGCCCTGCACCAGCTTGCCGGTGGGGTTGCACGGGTTGGAGAAGAGCAGGGCGGACAGCCCGCGCCCTTGAATCTCCCGGCGCAGGTCGTCGTGCGTGAAGGCGTAGCCGCGCTCGCCCTCCAGCAGGATGGGGATGGCGGTGAAAGCCTTGAAGACGTCCAGCAGCTCTTCGTACGCGGTGTAGTCCGGCAGGAAGTGGCCCAGGTTGACGCTGCCCAGGCTCGCCGCGGCGCGGGTGAGGGCCGCGCGGCCGCCGCCGGACAGGCAGACGTTCTCCGCGCTGTACTGGCTGGACATCCCCTTGCGGTAGAGCCGGTTGTAGAGCCCCGCGATGGCCTCCCGGACCTCCCAGAGGCCCGCGACGGGCGCGTACTCCTGGTCCGCCATGTCCACCGTCACCGAGTGCACGCGAGACGGGGCACCGGGCAAATCTCCCGTCTCCGGCTGACCCTGGCCCAGGTTGCACCACTCCGGGTCGCCGGGACGGTAGCCGCGGCGCGTGGCCTCGGCGGTGACGAAGATGACGCCCGTGCGGGGCACGGTGCGAAACGCATGCAGGGGGACGCTGTCGCTCACGGACGACACGCTAGCGCGCCCCCTGCTTCGGCGCAGCCCCTAGCCTTCCAGCGAGGCGCGGAGGAACCAGGCGTGCTTCTCGAACTCGGTGATGATGCCGGTGAAGAGGTCCACCGTGTCCGTGTCCTTGAGGCCTTCCACCGCCGTGCGGCTCTCACGCAGGCCGCCGAGGTACACCTCGATGCGCTCGGCCAGGAGCTTCACGTGCTCCAGGTCGCGCGAGGTCTCCTGCGGGTACTCCGGCAGGCGGCTGTGCTTGCCCACATGGCGGCTGGTGCCGTACGCGCGGCCGCCCAGCGTCACCGCGCGCTCCGCGATGGAGTCGTTGTGGTTGGCCAGGCTCACCGCGAACGTTTCGAACAGCGGGTGCAGCGCGGCGAACTGCGGGCCCTTGATGTTCCAGTGGGCGACCTTGATCTGCGAGTGCAGGTCCAACCCGTCCGACAGCCGCTCGTTGAGGGTGGCGGCGATGGCGGTGCGGGCCTGCTCGGAGAGGGGACTCGGGCTCTTGTAGAGGGCCATGACGGACACGTTCCTTTCGGTGAAGGGTGGGACGTCGGAAGAGAAAAGACAGCGCCCCCCGGTGTCATCCACCGGAGGGCGCCAATCACAACCCAGAGATAACGACGAGGGGACTAGGACTCCAGTCCAACCGCCGCCGCGTGGATGACGCTCGCGATGCGGACCGCATCGTGCACGTGGTCCTCGCTCAGGCCGCCTTCCAGCACGACCTTCTCATGCGACTGGATGCACATCTCGCAGCCGTTGATGGCGCTGACCGCGAGGCAGACCAGCTCGAAGTCCACCTTGTTGGTCAGCACCTGGGCCAGCCGGTTCATCCGCAGCCCGGCCCGCTTGGTCGCGTACGACTCCTTCCCGATCATGTGACGGAATCGGTAGAAGACGTTGTTCATCGCCATCAGCGAGGCCGCCGCGCGTGCGTCCTCGATGACCGGCGTGGCCTTGTCGCCCAGTGCCTGCTTCGCCTCGTTCAGCATGGCCTCCTTCAGCCGCTCGTTCCGGGCGGCGAAGGCGCATGCCACGGCCGTCCCCCAGCGCTGCTCGGGGGTGAGGGTCGTGCTCTCCAGGACCGCGGAGAGGTTGAGGCGGGTGTCCTTGTGGGCGTCCGCGAGCTCGCTGCGGACGACTTCGAGCGAAGCCATGGTGCCTTACCCCGCCTTCTGCAGCTTCGTGGTGAGCGTCTCCTCACCCTTCTGCCAGTTGCACGGGCACAGCTCGTCGGTCTGGAGCGCGTCCAGCGTGCGGACGGTCTCCTTGACGTTGCGGCCCACGGACAGGTCGTTCACGGACACGTGGCGGATGATGCCCTCGGGGTCCGCGATGAACGTGGCGCGCAGGGCCACGCCCTCTTCCTTGTGCAGGATGCCCAGCGCGCTGGACAGCTCGCGCTTGATGTCCGCCAGCATGGGGAAGGGCAGGTTCTTCAGGTCCGGGTGGTGCGTGCGCCACGCGTGGTGCACGAACTCGCTGTCGGTGGACAGGCCCAGCACCTGCGCGTCGCGGTCCTGGAAGTCCTTGTTGTGCTTGCCGAACTCCGCGATCTCCGTCGGGCAGATGAACGTGAAGTCCTTCGGCCACGCGAACAGGACGGTCCACTTGCCCTTGTACGTGTCGTTGGAGATGTCCTGGAACTCCTTGTTCTTCTCCAGGCTCACGGTGCCCTTCAGCTTGAAGTTCGGAAGCTTGTCGCCAACGGTCAGCATGGGATTCGACTCCTTGGGGATGGGGGGCGGGCCACCGTGGTCCACCCCAGAGGTGATGAGTTGCTACCGGGTAAAGCAGCCACCGTGCCAGCGCATCAACTGCCCTGATTCCAGGAGGTTACAGCTCCCCCTGAGATTCGCACCGGCGGGGCGGTGACGCCGGACCGGTGAATAACGAAATCCCGGTGCCTTTCGCCACTGCAATTTCGGTGGGCCGCTATTATCGCCAACACATGCCGGATGAACTGATGGGGCGCCACCCGGAAGTGACGCAGGATGCTCGGGAGCTGGTCGAGCTGGCAACCACCGAAGAAGGGGTGGGAGAGCTGCTCCGTCGGGGATTGGACTGGGTGTCGCGCGTGGTGCCCTTCGACCTGGCCACGCTGTTCCTGCTCAAGGAGGGCCGGCTGGAGGCGGTGGCGGCGCGCGGCCCGCTCGCGAACCAGGCGGTGCGCAAGCATTCGCTGCAGCTGGCGGACTTCCCATCCCTGAAGCAGGCGCTGGAGACGCGGCGCGCGCGGGCCTTCACGGAGGAGGACCACTCGCACGGGGATGGCGACCCGTTCGATGGGGTGTTGGACCTGCCCGCGGGGCACTCGTGCATGGTGGTGCCGCTGTGCGCGGGGGAGCGCTGCTACGGCGTGCTCACGCTGGACCGTGTGCAGTGTGAGACGTACGCGCAGCCGGTGGTGGACCTGGTGGAGGTCTACGGTCAGATGCTGGCGACCGCGCTCCAGGGCGCGGAGCAGCGCGCGACGGCGGAGCGGCTGCACCGTCAGGACCACGAGCACGCGAAGCTCTTGGAGTCGCAGCTGGGCGGGGACTCCGAAGGCATCCTGGAGACGTCCCTGAGTCCGGTGATGCGCGACCTGTCCTTGCGCGCGCGTCAGGTGGCGGAGACGGACACGCCCGTGCTGATCACGGGAGAGACGGGCACGGGCAAGGAGCGGCTGGCGAGGGCCATCCACCGCTGGAGCACGCGGGCGGATCAGCCCTTCGTGTCGCTCAACTGCGCGGCCATTCCGGCGGGCCTGCTGGAGAGCGAGCTGTTCGGCCACGTGAAGGGGGCCTTCACCGGCGCGAACCGCGACCGGGCGGGCCGCTTCCAGATGGCGCACGGGGGCACGCTGCTGCTGGATGAGATTGGCGAGCTGCCGGTGGAGCTGCAGGCGAAGCTGCTGCGCGCGCTCCAGGAGAAGACGTTCGAGCCGGTGGGCAGCGACAAGACGGTGCGGGCGGACGTGCGCATCCTCGCGGCGACGCACGTGGACCTGCACCAGGCCATCGCGCAGAAGCGCTTCCGCGAGGACCTCTTCTATCGTCTGAGCGTCTTCCCCTTGCGGTTGCCGCCCCTGCGCGAGCGGCGCGAGGACCTGCCGCAGCTCACCGCGTTCCTCCTGGAGGAGCAGGCGAAGCGCACGGGCCGGCGGGGCATGCGGGTGACGGCGTCAGGGCTGACGCGGCTGGCGTCCTACGACTGGCCCGGCAACCTGCGCGAGCTGGCGAACGCGCTGGAGCGCGCCACCATCCTCACGCGCGGCCAGGAGCTGACGGCGCAGTCCTTCGACCTGGCGAACGGCGAGCGCGCGCGGGAGGTGTCGGGCTCGGTGTCGGTGGAGGAGACGCCGGCGCCGCTGCTCGCGGGGGCGAAGGTGCCCACGCTGGCGGCGGTGCAGCGCGAGCACATCCTGCGGGTGCTCACGCTCACCCGGGGCCGCGTCTACGGTGAGGGCGGCGCGGCGGCGCTGCTGGGGCTCAAGCCGTCCACGCTGCAGAGCCGGATGAAGAAGCTGGGCATCGAGCGGCTGGAGGGCTTCACCGCCGCCGAGGACGCGTGACGCGTGCGCGTCAGTGCCTGCGGCTGTCCTCGCGGGCCTCGCGGCGGTCCTCGCGCGTCTCCTGGCGGTTCTGCGCCGTCTCGGAGCGGGCGAGCTGGACCAGGTCGGCGATGAGCATGCGCTTGCGGCTGAGGCTGCCGCTGTCCATCCGGCCGTAGAGGTTGTTGAGCTCCTGGGAGATGGAGCGCGTCTGCTGCAGGGCGCGGGACTCCTGGCGGGCGTCGCGCACGTCGTCGCGGTGGTCCTTGCGGTCGTCGTAGCGGTTGCCGTCGTGGCGCACTTCGCGGGCGCTGGAGCGCGCCTCCTGCTTGTCCTGGGACAGCTCGCGACGGGTCTCGTTCAGCTCCGACGACACGTAGCGGCGCAGGTCCTCTTCCACCTGGAGCAGGTCGCGGCGCGCGGCGCGGCCACGGGCGGAGTCGTAGCGGGAGAGCAGCGACTCCACCTGGCGCAGGTCCTGATGATCATCGCGGGTCTCGCGCGCGTCCTGCCTCAGCTCCTGACGGTCACGGGCCTGCTCGCCGTGGTTGTTGTCGCGGGGACCGCCTGCGTGAGCCAGGACCGGGAGGGACAGCGCCATCGTTGCCAGCAGCCACTTCGACATGGGGGGCTCCATCAAGTGCGTCGGATGCCCTGATGGACGCGGCCCGCCGCCGAGAATTCACGGCGGCGGACATTCCCCCATGGGTGGGAGCGGGGCCTACGACACCGCGGGTGCGACCGGGCGCGGCTTGGAGGGCGCCACGGGGTAGTGGGCCTCCTTGCCGAAGGGCTGGTCGAAGAGGTGCGGATCCGCCTGGCGCGAACGGAAGAGGTCCACGATGTAGTTCATCCGCTGGTCCAGCTTGCTCCAGTCCTTCGCGGCGGTGCCCGTGAGGCTGTCGGGCGTCTTGTCCAGCCGGCCCAGGAGCTCCTTCAGCTTCGGATCCTCGATGGTGCGCAGGTGCGGCGGGAAGAGCGTGGACTCCATGCCGGCGGGGGGAGGCAAGTCATTGCCCAGCTTCAGCGCGCCGCCGGGCACCGCGAGCTTCATCATGTGCTCGGTGGCGATGCCCCGGAACACGCCGGCCAGCTTGTCCACCAGCGGGTTGACGACGAGGTCCACCGCGCCCGTCTTGATGGCGGCCTTGGCGGCGAGGTTGGCGGGGAAGGGCAGGGCGTTGGCGCCCGCCTCGATGCTCTTCTTGAGGATGTTGGCGAAGATCTCCTTCACCGGGGCGTTGAGCGCCTTCTCCACGAAGCCCTGGAGTTGGGTCTGCTCATGCAGGCCCACGGTGTCGTTGGCCCGGAGCATCATCTCGGCCTTCTTGTTCGGGTCCTTCTCGAACATGGCCTGCGCGTAGGTGCCGAAGGCTTCCTTGAGCAGTGGCTTGTCCGAGGGGAAGCCGTCCAGGTACTGCTGGAGCTTCGCGGGGTCCAGCTGGGTGTCACCCTGGAAGGTCTCCACGAAGCGGGCGAACTCGTGGCCCACCTCCTTGAAGACGAACTGGTTGCCGTCGCCAATGGCCTTGCTGACGGTGTTGAGCGCGTCCGCGCCGGCCTTGGCGATGTCGCCGGTGGGCATGGCGGGCAGGCCCAGCTTGCGCAGCAGGTCGTCCACCTTGGACATGGCCTCGCCCACGACTCCGCCGCCCTTGAGGGCGTCCACGAAGGGCTTGGGCATGTCCTCCTGGCGGATGCTCACGCCGGCCTGCTTCGAGGCCCAGGTGGCGAAGGTGGACCAGTTGGCGTTCTCCTTGCCCAGGAGCGTGCCCATGGCGTCGGACAGGTCGTGGTAGCCCTGGGTGATGGCCAGGTTGCGCGCGACGGGGTCCTGCATCGCGGCGATGTTCGCCACGTCCGCGGCGGTGGGGTAGCTGCCCGGCGTGGGGCGCGGGCCGCCCTGCTGGGGGGCCGCGG